>JAKQBV010000483.1 GCA_029573925.1 bacterium | reverse complement strand
GACGCCGTTTCTCTCTTGTAAACCGCCATCGCGATCCAGAATGCTCCGCCTCCGTAATCGAATCCGCTCGGATGAACGTAGAGTCCCTTCGCCAAATTCCTGCTTGCCGCCAACTTCATAGTTCGCCTGTCATACTTGTGCAGCCAGCCTTTGGCCGAATACTTGTCCACGCTGGTGAAAAAAACATGCTCGTCAGTCATGAAAAGCCCTTGAACATGATAGACATCCGTTCCGAATGGCGGAAAAACCGACACGAATTCAATGCCTTGAATATTTTCATAATCGACAGTTTGAGAGCAAAACGCGGTCGAAAAACTCGCAAGAAACAAGCACACAGCCGATATGCAAACAACGGCCGTCTTTCGCGCAAGAGTTTGCGCGAGAATATTCGAGTTTTGAGCGTGTTCCATCTTAAAGCGGATTGCCATATTTATTCTTGGAAACTACGCTGTCGAAAGTCTTGCGAGGCCTTGCAGGAGGCTGTTCATCAGGAATGCCAATAGTTAGAAGCGCTAGAAGATACACTCTTTCGGGGAGAGCCAAGTCTGCCCGCACTTCGTCATACAGTTCCCGGAGGGAGCCGGTCATCTCGTTGCCGAAAGCGCCCACAATGCAACAGCCCAGCCCCTGATTTACCGTCTCTACGCACATGAACCCGTATGCGATTCCAAGTTGCTCCATCGTTCTCGCAAGGATAATCGACGGCCCGTGTTCCGCCACGCAGAAAACCGGGTCTTTCAACAAAAGATTGTCCACGACTTCAGCCGTGGCTTTCATCGCCCCCGCTTCTATAAGCTCCAGAAGAGCTTCCCTGTTTCGAGGCTTGTCCCACGCTCCCACATCTCCGCACACCGCGATTACAACAGGAGCGGCGGCAACGAACTTCTGTCCGCGCGAAAGCTTCACCAGCTTCTGTTTCACCTCTTCGGCTTCCACCACGATAAAATGCCACGGTTGAACGTTCTCCCATGATGGAGCTTTCCGACCCGCTTCGAGCACTTTCTTTAGCGCCGCTTCGGTCACCGGTTCCGGTTTATATCGTCTTATGCTTCTCCATTTTTCAATCGCTTCGGTTGTTTCCATCGTTTCCGCTCCTTTGTTGTGCGACTCAGCATTTTCTTGCCGGATTTCGTCAATCTTCTTTTCTCAACCAGACCGCCCTTTGCGGAAAAGGAATCTCTATCCCCTCTTCGTCGAACCTATTCTTAAATCTTCGACGCATCTCCCGCATTACGTCCCACTGCTTTAGAGGAGCCGTCTTCACCATCACCCTGATAGTGACGGCAGAATCGTCCAGCGATTCGACCCCCGGTATTTCGAAATCCTCAAGCAACAGAGAGCCGAACTTCTCATCGGCTTTAATATCGTCGCAGACCTGCCTTATCGTTTCCATTACCCTGTCCACATTCTCTTTGTATGCCACTCCCACATGGACGAGCGCGCGGGACCACCCCTTCGTCATATTGCTCACCATATTAATCTGCCCGTTCGGGATATAGTGAACCACTCCCTGCACGTCCCTGAGAGTCGTCACACGGAGATTTATCCCCTCGACCAACCCTCCCGTGTCCCCGATTTTTATCACATCGCCCACTGAATACTGTCCTTCCACTATAAGGAAGAAACCTGTGACGATGTCTTTGACGAGGCTTTGAGCGCCGAAACCAAATGCAAGTCCAATAAACCCGACGCTCGCCAGAATCGGGCCGATTTGAATTCCCAATTCCTGCAGAATCATCATGCCGGCTGCGACGGCGACGATTATCTTGATGGTGTTGTGCATTATGCCGCCGACCGTGCGCGCGCGCTGCCTGCGTTCGGCCAGAATCAACTCATCGTCTTCCTTTATCGTTTTTTCCATCCGGGCAGTCAGCATCTTTGAGAAGTGAATTGCGGCAAAACTTAAAACCGCTATCAGAAATATCTTCGGAGCCTGTGTAATAAATGATTTAATGAATCCGTTAAGAAGTTCCTTATAATTGAAAATCTGTTCCATGAGCGCCTCCCGCAGATGAACGCGACAACAGTATGACATTAAGATTATATAGATTTTCCCGGCTCCGCGCTAACTCAATTCGCATTGACAAATCCATACGCCGGACGTACTTTACCTTGATGCCGATTCGGCGCCGGCTTTCGCCTGTGGCCGCTGTTGGGACGGAGATTTGCTTGAACAAAAAAAATAAAACATCTTCTCTTATTCTGGTCGCTTGCGTTCATGCGGTGAACCACGCGCTGTTCAACATGCTCACCCCTCTCGCCATCACGCTGATGAAATCGTTCGGGTATAATAATGTCGCGCCCATCGCGCTCGGATTCACCCTCTACCTTGCATTCTACGGTTTTGCGCAGATTCCGCTCGGATTCCTGTCCGACCGTATGTCGCGAAGAACCATGCTCGGAGCCGGACTCATTCTCAATGGATTGGCGATAGCGATGGCGGGCGTTTCAACAGAATACACGCATTTTCTTATCGCGATGGCCGCCGCCGGGCTGGGTGGAGCGACATATCATCCTGTGGGAGCCGCATATCTGAGCGAGTTGTACGCCGACAGAAAAGGGAGCGCTCTTGGCATAAGCGGCATAGGCGCCACAATCGGCCTGACATTCGGGCCGATTATCGGCGGACGCCTCAATATGGCTTTCGGCTGGAGACCTACGTTCATTTTCTTCGCCGCGCTGGCTGTGGTTCTCGGAGCCGCTTTTATAAAGTTTGCTGCCGAGCCTCCCCGCGAAAGCGCTAAAGACGGCTCCCGCGCGTCAAGTTTGTGGAACCCGGCGCTCGCGGTCGTGCTGATAATTGCCGCCGCCGTTTTCACTTTCAGGGAGTTCGCAGGCTGGGGAGTGTATTTCCTCGTGCCGGTTTTTACGGAGATGATACACGGATTCAACACAGTGCGGTCCGGCCTCGCGGGCGGCCTAATATCCGCCCTCGGTTTCATATCTCAACCGCTCGGCGGATGGCTTTCAGACAGATTCGGCAGAAAACATCTCATGGCGGGCTTTCTTTTTCTTACAGCCATATTCCTTGTCGCCATCCCTTACTCCGGCGAGAAATTCTTGTTCCCGGCGATTCTTCTTTACGGATTCACATACTCGGCAACAGTTCCGATAATCGACGCCCTCATCGCAGACCGAACTCCAAGCCGCATCAGGGGCGGAGTGCTCGGCATCTTCATGGCCTCAGGCATCGGCATAAGCGCTTTTTCTCCGCGCGTCATGGGAAAAATCATAGATTCCAACAACGCGGCTTTCTCCGGTTTTTCTCTCTCATTCACAATTCTTGCCGGTTGCGTCCTAGTATCGATGATTATCATGCTGCTGTTTAAAAACGCCGACTCCCATCGCTCTAAAAAATAAATCCATCACTGTGGCGACATAGCAAATTATTCATTCGATTTGTATTTGCCAGATGTTTTCGGTTTTCATCTGACATGACTTTCGGCGATGCAGGATTTAATGATACAAAAGAGTAGCAATGAAGCCGTTTTTCAGGCAAGTGTTTGTAAGACCCCATCGCTGTTAACGAAGTGTCCGAATGCTTTCAGGACTAGCTGTTGAGTCTCGGTCGGTTCCTCAATGATCCGCTCCGGATGTTTTTACCTTTTGTCCATACCAGCACGGAATG
>JAKQBV010000475.1 GCA_029573925.1 bacterium | reverse complement strand
GGGCAAAACACCGCCGCCCGGCGGCGGAAATATTAAAGGAGCGTCACAGCAATGGAAGAAAAAGTAAAAGAAATACTCTCCAAGATACGCCCTCAGCTTCAGGCCGACGGCGGAGACATCGAATTCGTCTCCATGCAGGACAGCGAAGTGAAAGTGAAACTCAAAGGAGCCTGCCACGGCTGCCCCGGCGCACAAATGACTCTCAAGATGGGCGTCGAGCGCGCTCTCAAACAACACGTTGACGAAAGCATTACCGTAGTTTCCGTGTGAGCGCGTTCAAGCCGGATTCGCCAATAGAGAATACGGCATCGCAGTATACTTAAGGTTTTTCAGAATAAAACAAAAGGGCGTTCCGCCATAAAAGCGAAACGCCCTTTTTATTTTTATATTGCTATCCCTGCGCGCCACAAAAATTTAAACCTGACTCAAAAATAATAATGCGAAAAGTTTGGAAAAGGGGCTTGGGGAAACAACCCTTTTCAAAGGGTTTTTCCCCAATCGCCGAAGGCGAAACCCTCTTCTATCTTTTTATATTGAATCGAGACAGCCGAGCGAAATACTAATTCAGATATTCGCGGAGCATTCCGGCGGAATTGGTGGCGCGCAGTTTGGTCAGCGCGTGTTCCTCTATCTGCCGGATGCGTTCGGGAGAAAGGCTGAACACCCTGCCGACTTCGCGCAGCGACATCGTTTCGCCGCCGCCGATGCCGAACCTCATCTCAAGCACGCGGCGCTCCTTTTCCGAAAGATTGCCGAGCGCTCGTTTAAGGTCGTCCCGCATCCTGTTGGCAATGCTTATCTCGACCGGGCTAGAGGCGTCGCGGTCTTCGATGACGTCCAGATAGTTGCCGCCCGAATCCTCCGATTCCGATATCGGCGCGTCCAGAGACACCGTGCCGGGGATAAGCGAGAGCAGTTGTTTGACCATCGTTTTATCTATTTCGGCGCGATTGGAAATCTCTTCGAGGGTAGGCTCGCGGCCAAGCTCTTTTTCCAGCCCGTTGGTCGCCCCCATCAGATTTTTCAGATGCGATGCGTAGTTCGACGGCTTTCTTATTGTGTCTCCGTGTTTAAGGAGAGAGTCGTCGATGGCCTGCCGTATCCACCAAGTGGCGTACGTGCTGAATCTGAAGCCGCGCTCAGGCTCGAATTTTTCAGCGGCGGTTATCAGTCCGAGTATGCCCTCCTGCACTAGGTCCTCAAACTCCAATCCCTGACCCAGCCTTTTGCGGGCTATGCTAATAACCAACGGCAGGTTCTTCTCTATGAACCTGTTTCTGTCGTCGAGGTCGTTCTTCGCAAAACCCTGAGAATAAATATCCTCTATTTTATTCGTATTTTTTCTTTTTTCGGGCGCTTGTCCCGTTCTCATCGCCTTCCCCTCCCTTCGTTGCGACTTCCATTTTCGGCATTCCGGCGCAAATACACATGCGTTCAATGTTTAGAACATTACATAAGACGCGAAAGTTCCAGAAAAAGTTAAATATATCGGCGGTGAAGCCACGGCGCGCGGGGTCGCCGCGCGCGTCACTGCGGGGAGGTTTTATTGATATTCAGGACAGTTCCGGAAGCCGCCAGATCGAGACTGCTTGTTTTGCCATCCATTCTTGCCGCGAGGCGATCTTTTCAGGCGTCCATTCTTGATAATGTTCTGGAATTCTTTTTGTAATTTCAAAAGCGCTATCCCTATATGCTTGTATCTTTTCTTCATATTTCGAGTTGCCTATCCTGCGATTATCTGAAGTTTTCAATAGAGTCAGATTGCCGACGCGGCAAGCAAAGCGGCTCTGCTCGTCATGGTCGAAACCCGGCCAAGCCTCCCCCGGATTCTCAGGAAGCACGTGTTCTATAGAATACAAATTGGATTCCGAATCATAATCCTCTTTAGAAATGAACTTTTCGATTTTGAACAGAATGTGGCGAACCAGCTTCTTGGTTTGCGTGTTTAAAGGGAAAGAGGCTTCCTCAAAAGCAGCCTTGAATTGTTCATCGGTCGGATAAACATCTCGAAGACCGTTTATGATTTGGTTTGAATTTCTAAACTCTCGAGATGAAATCCTTATTGCGATATCGTTGTAAATCGGCTCTTGCCTATTGGGCGAGAGCTTTCCAATGACGTTATATCTGAATGATATAATTGAGCATGCGCGAAGCGTTTTGATGAAATCTTCATCATCCATCAACCTAGAGGCTGCCAGCAGAAGCGCGTATGGCTGTGTAACTCGATACATTTTCAATTCCGAAATGAATTCGCGCTTTTCTTTGGTTGTCCAGAAATCATCAGTCGGATTTCCAAGAGCCGCATACACGCTTGAATCTTCCGCCATGTTTTTTGTTAATTCGAAAACTCGTTTTTGTTTATTGTCGCTTTGGCGGACGCTTTCCCTTATTACGTTAAACAAATCTTTTTTTCGCGCTAGTTTGTTTCTGCTGTTCCAAAATGTCCTGAGAAAATCAGGAAAACTTTTTTCGCCGAGATTCGCGACGATTTTATCCCATTGCTTTTCGAGTTCATCAACAGTCGCTTCATGACCGCTCTCTTCAAACACTTTTGAAAAGAAGTAATTTTTCAAGAGATCCGTGGTAGAAAGCCTAACCCCGCGCGCGTTTAATGTTTCAAAAACCTTAAACGCATTAAGCTCGTCCGTGACGTAAATGACAGTAAAGAAAAGACTCTCGGCGATTAGCGTAACGAATTCAGCGAGAGATTTTCCTTTGTGCGCCTCTCCGAATTTTTCCTGCACTTTGGCGTCAAACCATTCAAAACAGTCTCTCATAAGCTTTTCGGAAGCGTTATGCTTGATTTTCGGCGCATCGCTGAGAGTCGCGATATATTGCTTATAGTAATCATTGTTGTTTCTGTTTAGTCTAAGCTTCAGTTGGGAGACTAAGGTTACGGGATCAACAAAACCGATGTATGTTTCTTCTAAAACTCGGATTCTTTTTTCGTTGTTTTCGGGGTCTATAGACATCTCTTTGAGTCGCGACAAGTTCTTTAAAACTGTCAGCACGATGAGACTTAGCGTTGTCAATCTCTGTTGCCCGTCGATAACATCTAGTTTTCTTTCCTGAAGCGACTGAAGAACCAAATATCCCATGTAATGGCCTTGTTCTACGGAGGTTTCCAACGCGATGATGTCCTGCCACAGGTCCTCCCATTCTGTTTCCGTCCATGAATAGTCGCGTTGAAATCTAGGAACCTGATAAACACTTCCGTTGCCCATAAGCTCCCGGAATGTCATTGTCGATGTCTTAAAGCTCGTTGCCGCCATCGTCGCTCCATAAAAAACATTGTCATGCTTGCCGCGCAATTATTATACCATAACACAAAACGACTTGAACGCAATTGTTACGAATCCGGAATGACACAAGCGCCAGCGCCGCGCGTCACTGCGGGGAGAGGAAAAGGTTTCTTTTGGAGACGCGGAAGACGCCTCTGTGGTTGAAAACCCAGAGGTATTCGCGGTCGGACATGAGACGTTTGGGGGCCATCAGCGAGCGGTATATATGCATGTTGACGTCTTTGCGTTTGAGGGTGTTGATATCTAGAACGTTGATGCCGCGCGCGGTTCCGACGTACAGGTGGCTGTCGTCGGCGGCGATTGTGACGACGTCAGAGTTGTCCAGCCCTTTCGAGGCGTCGACGAGGGACCACTTGCCGTTTTTGTAAATCACGAGGCCGGGGGTTACGGCGACGAATTTGTAGAAGATGGTTCCGTTTTCGATGTCGCGGATGAGTTTTTCGCGGTCTTCGTTTTTGTACGTGTGCCAGCGTTTGGTTTTTTTGATATAGACAGAGAAGGAATTTCTTGTCAATTTCGTTTTGTCGCCGAGGATGCCGTTCTGGTTTCCGGAAGTGGCGAAGGCGAGGCCGCCGGGGATGCGGATGATGTCGTTGACAAGCGATCCGCCGCCGTGTTCG
>JAKQBV010000470.1 GCA_029573925.1 bacterium | reverse complement strand
GCCTATGTCGCAGCCTTCATTGCTTGATTCTTGCCTTTGGGCGGATAACAACGCCGCTAGCCAAACCGCTGACGCCACGATGCTTCATGTTTCTTGCCGCCTGAGTTCTGAATAAAACTCTTTTTCAGGGAGGACTAATTAAGCTGATTCAGCTTTTTGGATTTCTGTTTTCCCAGAGGAAACGCCAGTTTCAGTTTTCGCGCTCTACGATCATGGTGACGGCCTCGCCGCCGCCGAGACAGAGCGAAGCCTCGCCAAGCTTAACGTCCCGCTTCTTCATCTCGTAGAGAAGAGTGGTCAGGACGCGCGCGCCCGAACAGCCTATCGGATGTCCCAGAGCTACCGAGCCGCCGTTCACGTTCGTCGTTTCCTCGTCCAAGCCTAGTTCCCTGATGGCGCAGATTGTCGAGCCTGAGAAAGCCTCGTTAACTTCCCGCAACTCGATGTCCTTCAAGTTCAGCCCGGCAATCTTCAATACTTTCGGTATCGACAGAATGGGAGCGATTAGGACGTATTTCATATCCAGCCCGGATGAGCCGTAAGCGACGATTCGGGCCATCGGGGCGATCCCTTTGCGCTCGGCGGCTTCGCGGGACATCACGCAGACAGCGGACGCGCCGTCCGCGATTATCGACGCGTTCCCGGCGGTGGCATAGCCGTCTTTTCTGAAAGCCGGCTTCATGGCGGCAAGAGCTTCGTAAGGCGTTTCCCTTACGCCCTCGTCAGTCGTCATGGCGACAGGCTCGCCCTTCCTCGAAGGTATCATTACAGGGAATTTCTCTTCGTCGAATCTTCCGGCGGCGACAGCTTTCATCGCGCGTTCGTAGCTTCTCGCCGCGTATTTGTCCTGATCCTCGCGGCTGATTCCATATTTATCGCAGATAAGATCGTTGCTGATTCCCATGTGGAAATCGTTCACTATGTCCCAAAGTCCGTCATGAACCATGTGGTCGATGAGAGGAGCGTTGCCCATGCGGCAGCCGCCTCTCACTTTGTCCAAGTAATAAGGGGCGCGGCTCATGTTCTCCATGCCGCCCGCGACGACGATGTCCGCGTCTCCGCAACGCACGGCCTGAGCTGCCAACATGATGGCTTTCAGCCCGCCGCCGCAAACCTTGTTTATGGTTGTGGCTCCCGTCTCCCACGGGAGACCCGACTTGACTATCGCCTGCCTTGCCGGATTCTGTCCGCATCCGCACGGCAGTACTTGGCTCATTATCACTTCTTCGATATCTTCCTTAGCCAGACCGGCCCGCTTAATCGCTTCGTCTATGGCAAGAGAGCCGAGCGTTGTGGCCTCGACGCCGGACAACCCGCCGTTGAAACCTCCCAGCGCGGTCCTGCACGCGCTCACAATCACAGCGTCTCTTTTGCTTTTTTCTCTTTTCATGATATGTCCTCCGTAACGACTTGAACGAGATTCTAGTTTCATCCGCCCCGTTTCGCAACATTTTTCAGCAGGCAACGCAAAACGGAAGAGATTGACACAATACTATCTGCATTCCGATGAATGCGCCGTTGGAGAACCGGGCGGGCAATATTCCCCATTGAAACGCGGAACCAGCCGAAGACGCCTTGCTGAGAGACTGCCGAATTCCGCGCGTCAGATGACGCCGTCGTTTGCGAGAGCGAAAAGAACCAGTTTCTGCATCACTGTTTCCTTCGGCGATTTCGGCTTGTCCAATCCCATCCGTTCAAGATAAATTTTGGAGGCGGACGGCGGAGTCAGGGCCTTGAGAGCCGACGGGATGCTGGCAAGCTTGAACTCTTTTTTCTCCATGACGGCTTTCAAGCCGCGGAGGGCCTTGCCCAGCTTTATCTCTTCGGGCGTGAAATCAGTGCCGAACGGGAACGGCTGAAACATCCCTTCCTTGATGTACGGCTTGATAGCGGCTTGCAACCTCTCCGGATAGTTGTTCCTGAACTGGTCGGGAATCTTATAGTCTTTCCTTACTTTCAGGCTCTTCTTCGCCTTTTCAAGCAGGTCGTTCTGGAATCTGGAGTCGGCGATATTCAGGATGGCGCGCACGCAGTCGCTGTCCGAGCGGCCTCGCACGTCCGCTATGCCGTACTCGGTGACTATGATGTCCTTGAGGTGCCTGGGAATGGTGACGTGCCCGTAGTTGAACACCACGTTGGAGATGGTCTCCTCGCCCGCGCCTCGCGTGCTGCGGAGGATGATAATCGATCTGCCGTTGGCGATCTCGTGAGCCATGCACACGAAGTTGTACTGTCCGCCGACGCCGCTCACTACCCTGCCGTCGTCCAGCGCGTCTGAAACAGCGGCTCCGAGGATGGTCGTCATCAGAGAAACGTTCACGAACCGGGCATTCTTTCTCTGGAGCCGTTTCAGTTCTTCGTCTCCGTAAAGCTGATTGGTGAAACTAATCTCGCGCATCCTAATCTTATTGCGCTCTTCCTCAGTCATGTCGTTGAGAGCCTTGTAGAAGCTCTGCGGGCCGAGGAAGAAACTGCCGTGCACATTCAATCCGTTGCGCAGGCTGGAGCCGAGGCAGTTCTTTGCGATGGCGTCCATGTTTGAGCCTACCGAGAGGTCCGCCGGGATAGACGCGCCGTCCGCGGTAACTATGGAACCGTTCGAGAACGACACCCCGTCGCGCAGGATTCCGAACTCGGAGAGGAACTTGAAGTCCGCTTCTGTGAGTTTGGCGGACAGAGCGCCGTCTGCTAAAAGCTCCTCGATTGTCTTTATGCTCACTTCCTCCGAAATCCTGCCCTGATTGAGCAGCCTCTGAAGAGGAAGGTTTTCATAGACGTTGCGCTTGATGATTCCGGCGTCCATCAGGCGAAGAAAACCGTCGATGACAAGTTCGGTGCAGACGGACAATCCGTATTTGAAAGGCTCAAGCCCTCCGGCGGCGGCTATAGTGTCCGCATGGTTGGCGAGGAGGCCAGTTTCTTTCAGCAACTTTTTATAAGTGTCGTTGTGGCTGTGGCGGAGCATGAGGCCATACGAGAGGGCGTCGCCGAGAGAGCCGATGCCGATCTGGATGCATCCGTCGTCTAGGATGAGCGGAGAAGTGTTGACGCCGACGAAATAGTCGGTGACCGTCACAGGCTCGCGGGGCGGGCCGAACAACTGGTGATAGAAGTTCGGGTTATCAATTATCTCGGTGAACGCTTCCGGCTCGACCTTCGCAGTGCCGTACATAAAGGGCAGATTCTGATTGACCTGACCGAGGACGGCGACTTTCCTGCCCTCAGCCCCTTTTCTTCGTTCGCCGAGCAGTTCGGCAATCATGTCAGCCGGAGCGTCCGCGTTGCTGCTGAGGCTGTACGCCTCCTGCCCGTCCGCCATCCCCCTGCGCACCATTACCGCCGCAACGTTCAGGCCGTAGTTCTTCACGTCCCTCGGCACGTGCGTGTAGTTCGACGATATGTGGCCCTGCTGAACGTACTGGTTGTTCAAGTATCCGCCCGGAGTCACATAAAAATCTCTCAGCGAAACGTTGTCCGGCAGAGCGTTTCTGGCCGAATCGATCATATATTCAGGGTCGGGATAGTCTGGAAACAGACGCGCGACGAGAGGGCCGAGGAAACGGCGTTCCAACTCGCTTTTTCCCTTTGGTTTTTCAAGGTTGAGCCCGCTCATGATGAGCAAAGTCATCGAAGGATCAGCCTTTGCGCGTCGATAGAATTCGTTGGCGACCAGAGTAGGTTTGCCCACCGCGATCGGCAGGCCGAGCGTCACATGTTTTCCGATTTTCGACATAATATCGTCGATGCAGGGCGCTATCTGGTCGTACATTTTCGGCATTTGTTTTTCCATTGTGGTCGAATCCTCCTGTGAATGCGGACGGCCTTTTTTGAGGCCGGAGCAACCAATTTATAGTAAAAACATAAATAATAATCAAGACGAAATCAGCAAAAAAGGAATTACAGAAACTTCCAGCCCGGATTCAAATCAAACATAAAAATAGATAATGCCTGCGCCGCAATGCGGAATTCAAGCAGAAAGCTCCAAGATCGACGGATCGTTCTCACAGCCGCTCAATTTGGGTTTGGAGACTATTGATTATCTGTAAAAAGACAGTTTGAGAAATTATTCACATTGCCTTGACACCCCATACCTCCGCAATTAGAATAACTCTGCTGTTGAATAGGTAATGTATTAATAAAGCCGATTTTGACTCGTTTCAAAACGGCAAGCGGGACGGCGAGTCGCAAGAGCACAAAAGGCTGCCGCCCCATGATGACAAGGGCAACGATCAAAACTCAAGGATAAATGGAGGTCAAGGAATGGCAGAAGAAAAGAAAGGTTTTGACTCAGTATTAACTGAACAGAGGACATTTGCTCCGAGCGCCGATTTTGTGGCGAAAGCGCGCGTGAAATCCCGCGAGGAGTACGACAAGCTGTGGAAAGCCTCTATCACCGATCAGGAAGCTTTCTGGGGCGAGAGAGCGAAAGAAATGATCGACTGGTTTGAGCCGTTCACAAAGGTTCTCGAATGGGAAGCCCCGTTTGCGAAGTACTTCATCGGCGGCAAGATGAATGTTTCCTACAACTGCTTGGACAGACACGTGAAGAACGGCAAAGGCGACAATGTCGCTCTGATATGG
>JAKQBV010000468.1 GCA_029573925.1 bacterium | reverse complement strand
GTTCATGGAGTCGATGAAGATGATGCCGGGTTCGCCGTTGCGGTGGGCCATTTTGACAATGAGGTCGAAGACCTCGCGGGCGTCGAGCTCGGACGTGGGCAGTCCGGTGCGAGGGTCGATCAGCTCGTATGCCGTCCCGGCTTCGACCGCTTCCATAAAGGCGTCCGTAACCGCGACGGAGATGTTGAAGTTGGTGAGGCGGTCGGTTTCTTTTTTGCAGGAGATGAACTGAAGGATGTCCGGGTGGTCGACGCGGAGGATTCCCATGTTTGCGCCGCGACGGGTTCCGCCCTGTTTGATTATTTCAGTGGCGGAATTAAAAACCTGCATAAATGACACCGGGCCGCTGGACGCGCCGCGAGTGCTGCGCACGGCTGAGTTTTTCGGCCTGAGGCGGGAGAAACTGAACCCGGTGCCGCCGCCGGACTTGTGTATGAGCGCGGTGTTTTTAACCGTCTCGAAAATGTCCTCCATCGAGTCTTCGACGGGTAGAACGAAGCAGGCGGAGAGTTGTTGCAGGTCGCGCCCGGCGTTCATGAGCGTCGGAGAGTTGGGCATGAACTCCATATCCGTCATCATGCGATAGAACTTTTCCTCGACGGCCTGCAGGTCGGCGTAAGGCTCGTAGAACGAGTCCGCAGAGGCGATATTGCGTGCGACCCGGCGGAACATGTCTTCCGGCCGCTCGACCACTTTATTGCGTTCGTCTTTCTTAAGGTATCTGCGTTCAAGAACTTTCAGGGCGTTGACGGTTATCTCAAGAGCGCTGTCGACGGTCGTCTCCTGAGGGGCCTGTTTGGCGCGCGAGTCGTCCGCCGGAGAGTGTTTTTTCTGTTTGACAACAGGGATATCTTTCATCGGGAGGCCTTCCGCCGCGTCTATCGCCGCCGCGCTTTCAGCTTTCATTTCCATTCTCATATCCTCAAATCTTCTTTTTTAGCGCTTCCCCGCCCATTTCAAGGGGCGAGAGCCGGCCTTTTCGGAGCGCCCGCGCGTTCAATCGCCAATCGCCGGTTTCAGCCGTTTTTCACTCTGTTTTTCCCTGCTCACCGGGTCGGGTTTTAGCTTTTAATAATGCGCTCCCCAAGCGAGTACATATTAGCCCCCGGCGAATGCTCATGTCAAGCGGGACAGGTCAAAAAAAACCACCATATATTGTGTGGCTTCTTGGAGTTGTTCACAATTTATTGTGGAAAACCTAAAATCCGGTTCACAGGGTTTTTTATTTAATAGCTTTTATGTTTTGCGCGATATCGCGTTTATCCAGCGTTATTCGATGAAAAATGATGTTCAGGGGGCTTATTGTGGTATAAACGGCAAATTGCAGTTTATAAGGCTGTTTCAGGGAGCGTTGAAAAATCGCTCAAAGGATGTGGAAAACAGTGGAATTCATTGTGAGGCTGAAAAAAATCAGAGTTGGCACCGATGGCGGAAAAATTAATTATCGAATTGAACAGGAATTTATGATGGGCGGCGGAATGAATAGAGGAGCGTTTTGAAAAAAGCCGACAGGCCGGTATAATGGAGAGCGTTGAAAAGCGAATGAAGGCGATATGGAAAACGAACACGAAAAACACATGAAGCGGGCGTTGGAGCTGGCGGAGCATGGACGGGGGCGCACGTCGCCGAACCCGATGGTGGGGGCGGTGATAACGCTGGGAGGAGAGAGGATAGCCGAAGGTTGGCACATGAAAGCGGGAGAGCCGCACGCGGAGATAAACGCGCTCAGGGCGGCGGGTGGGAAGGCCGCAGGAGCGACGATGTATGTCAATCTGGAGCCGTGTTCGCATCATGGCCGGACTCCGCCGTGCGCTCCGGCTGTGGCCGCCGCGGGGATAGCGAGGGTCGTGGTCGGCATGACGGACCCCAACCCGAAAGTGAGCGGCGCGGGAATCGAGTTTTTGAAAAACGCCGGAGTGGAAACGATAGTCGGCGTCTTGGAAAAAGATTGTCTCAGGCTGAATGAAGCGTTTGTGAAAGTCATGAGGACGGGATTGCCGTTTGTCACATTGAAGGCGGCGGTCACGTTAGACGGAAAGACGGCGTCGCGCTTCGGGGACTCGAAATGGATATCATGCGAAGCGAGCAGAGAGATGGTTCACCGGATGAGGGGAGAGGCGGACGCGGTGGCGGTAGGGGCGGGGACTTTGCGCGCGGACGATCCCGCGTTGAACTGCCGACTGCCCGAATCCGAAAAGATAAAGGACCCGTTGCGCGCGGCGCTTGATCCCGAACTGATTTTGTCCGTCGACTCGAAACTGGCGAGGCAGGCGTCGGACGGAAAAACCGTGGTGTTCACGCTTGAGGGAGCGCCGGCGGACAGGGCGGAAGCGTTGCGCCGCGCGGGTTGCAGGGTGATCGAACTGCCGCCGGACGGCGCTGGAATGCCGGACTTGCGGAAAGCCATGCTCGAACTGGCGGGCATGGGCGTTCTATCCGTTTTGCTCGAAGGCGGCGGAACGCTCAACGCGTCGATGATAGAGGCCGGGCTGGTGGACAGGGTGGCGGTGTTCATAGCTCCGAAGCTGCTCGGCGGCGCGGACGCGAAAACGTTCTTCGACGGCGCGGGCTTCCCGCGAGCGGCGGACAGCGTCAAGCTTTCCAATATGTCCGCGACATTCGTCGGAGACGACATTCTGATTCAGGCCGATGTGGCAAACGATGTATTAGATGAAACCACCCATTAGTTATAAATAAAATTGTATCATGCACAAAGGAAAAAGCTTTGATGCATGGCACACAAGTGAATGAGTAAAACCACCAAATAACAAGTATATGCCAGTTTCTAATTGACACCGCCACCCGGCACAATGGGTAAAATCAAATAATACTTTGTATATATGCGGCGAATATATGCCATGATTTTCTTTTTATCGCGCTGGCTGTAAAAAAAGAACTCTCCGCTGGGAAGCGGAGAGTTCTTTGTGTGGTTTAAATGGAAGGACAGGCGGTTATCTTCCGCGTTTGCGGCAAGAGCGTTTAGCGGTTTTAGCCGGGGCGGAGGATTTGTCGTTTAAGGCGGCGTGAGCGGCGGCGAAGCGGGCGATGGGCACGCGGAACGGGGAGCAGCTAACGTAGTCGAATCCCGTTCGGTGGCAGAATCCTATGGATTTGGGGTCTCCGCCGTGTTCGCCGCAGATGCCGATGTGGATGCCCTTGCGGACGCCTCTGCCGAGTTCGACGGCCTGTTTTATGAGCCTGCCGACGCCGTCTTGGTCGAGCGTCTGGAAGGGGTCTTCTGGCAGGATTTTGTTTTCGAGGTAGGGTTTGATGAACTTGCCGGCGTCGTCGCGGCTGTAGCCGAATGTCATCTGAGTGAGGTCGTTGGTGCCGAAGGAGAAGAACTGGGCGCAGGAGGCGATTTCGTCGGCGGTGACGGCGGCGCGCGGCACTTCGATCATAGTGCCGATGAGATAGGCCGGTTTGACGCCGCGGCGTTTGACGACTTCCTTGCAGGTTTTTTCGGCGATGTCGAACGCGGCGCGCATCTCGTTGATGTGGCCGGTGAGTGGGATCATTATTTCGGGTCGGACGGGTTTCTTGGCCTTGACCATGTCGCACGCGGCTTCCATGATGGCGGTGACCTGCATGACGGTTATTTCAGGCATGGTGAGGCCGAGCCTGATGCCTCTGAGTCCGAGCATGGGGTTGAACTCGTGGAGTTCCTGAACGCGGTCGAGCAGCGCGCGCATGGATTTGAGTTTAGGCGATTTTGGGCTTGTGATTTCGAGTTTGGCGATATCGACCATAAGCTCTTCGCGGGAGGGAAGGAACTCGTGGAGTGGCGGGTCGAGGAGGCGGACGGTGACGGGCCTGCCGTTCATGGCGACGAAGATTTCGTAGAAATCTTTTTTCTGCAGAGGCAGGAGTTTGGCGAGAGCGGCCTGCCGTTTTTCCAGAGTGTCGGCGAGGATCATTTCGCGCATGGGTTTTATGCGGTCGTCGCCGAAGAACATGTGTTCGGTTCGGCAGAGGCCGATGCCTTCGGCGCCGAACGCGACGGCGCGCTGGGCGTCGATGGGGCGGTCTGCGTTGGTGCGGACGCGGAGCCGTCTGAAACCGTCCGCCCATTTCATTATCTGCTTGTAGAAAGGATTCGCGTCCGGGTCTGCGGGCAACAGGGGCAGAGCGCCTTTGTATACGAGGCCTTTGGTGCCGTTGAGGGTTATGACATCGCCTTCCTTGATAGTGAGGCCGGCGACGCGGACGACGCGTTTTTCGTAGTCGATGTCGAGAGCCGAGCAGCCGACGACGCAGCATTTGCCCCAGCCTCTGGCGACGAGGGCTGCGTGGCTGGTCATGCCGCCTTTGGCGGTGAGGATGGCTTGAGCGGCGTGCATGCCGTGGACGTCTTCGGGGGAAGTTTCGCTGCGAACGAGTATGACGTTTTCGCCTTTGGCGCGGGCGTGTTCTGCGCGGTCGGCGTTGAGGACGACTTTGCCGGAAGCGCCGCCGGGGCCTGCGGGCAGTCCGCGGGCGATGACCTGAGCTTTTTTCTCCGCGGCCGGGTCGAGCATTGGCAGCAGAAGCTCGGTCAACTGTTCCGGGTTGACGCGCAGCACGGCTTCCTCGCGCGAGATGAGTTTCTCATTGGCCATATCGACGGCCATTCGCACGGCGGCGACTCCGTTGCGTTTGCCGACGCGGGTCTGGAGCATCCAGAGCCTGCCGTCCTGAATGGTGAACTCGACGTCCTGCATGTCGCTGTAGTGTTTTTCGAGCCGTTTCCTGATGGAGTCGAGCTGGGCGTAGAGTTTGGGGTATTTTTCTTCGAGGCTTATCTGACCGGAGTCGTTCTCGTGTTTCATGTAGAGGTTGAGCGGGTTGGGGGTGCGGATGCCGGCGACGACGTCTTCGCCCTGAGCGTTGGTGAGCCATTCGCCGTAGAAGTGCGGGTCGCCGGTGGCGGGGTTGCGGGTGAAGGCGACGCCGGTGGCTGAGTTGTCGCCCATATTGCCGAACACCATAGTCTGGACGTTGACGGCGGTTCCCCAGTCTTCCGGGATGCCCTCGATGCGGCGGTAGTTGACGGCGCGTCTGCCGTTCCACGACTGGAAGACGGCTCCGATGCCGCCCCATATTTGGGCTTGGGCGTCGTCCGGGAACTCTTTTCCGAGGACTTTCTTGATGATTTTTTTATAGGTGTCGGTGAGTTTTTTGAGGTCGTCGGCGGAGAGGTCGGAGTCGAATTTTATGCCTCGGGCTTTTTTGACTTTTTCGAGTTCGTGTTCGAGTTGGACGCGGATGCCTTTGTCTTCGGCAGGCTCGATGCCGGCGGCTTTTTCCATAACGACATCCGAGTACATCTGGATGAGGCGGCGGTAGGCGTCGTAGACGAAGCGCTCGTTGCCAGTGAGTTTGATCATGCCGGGAATGGTTTTTGTGGTGAGGCCGAGGTTTAGAACGGTCTCCATCATGCCGGGCATGGAGCGGCGGGAGCCGGAGCGGACGCTCATGAGCAGGGGGTTGGCCGGGTCGCCGTATTTTGCTCCCATGATTTTCTCGCATCTTGCGAGAGCGGAATTCACTTGCTCCTTGAGTTCGGAGGGGTATTTCTTTCCGTTGGCGTAATAATAAGTGCAGACCTCGGTTGTGACGGTGAATCCGGGCGGGACGGGGATGCCGAGGCTGACCATCTCCGCCAAGTTGGCGCCCTTGCCGCCAAGCAGATTCTTCATCTCCGCGTTGCCGTCTGCCCTGCCATCTCCGAAAAAGTAAACGTATTTTCCTTTCATGAGAGCCTCCCTGAACGCGCCGCCTCCGCCGTGTGCGGGCCGACGTTGTTCATATTTTCTCGTTTGTTGTTCATAACAAGACGTAACGTCCATATTACGAAAACGAAAGCTCGTTGTCAATCGCCGGGCGCGGAGAAAGTGTGTTTTTTATGTTAAAAGATCAAAAGTTGATTCTTCAAAAAACTGGAAGCCGTGCAGGAATTCTGAGTCCCTGCACGGCTTTGGAATCCAGTTTATTTAATTGTTAACACACATTGATTGTGGTGGGGCACGTAGATATACCATATCATAGCTCACCGCCTTTTCTTCGGCCAGAATCAACCGCAAAATACTTTTTCAAAACGCTATTGCATTTGGTGGGCTATGATTATAAAATAAATACATAAGGTTAACCGCCTTTCATGTTGTTTTACAAAAGACACCGCTGGAACGGTGTCTTTTGCGTTTAGATGAGAGATTTATTCAGTCATAAATGACTTGTCTCCAATAGCCTTGAATACGCCATCTCTTATTTTTGTTGCCTTGCCTTGATTGACGAGACTTTTCATCATGGCCCCGATGCTTGATCTGGCAGGGTTGTAGCCTTTTTTGATGAGCTCATTGTAAACTTCGATATTTCTCATTTCGGTTCCATATTCCAACATTAAATTGTAGGCAGAACCAATTATAGAATCTTTTTTATTTATCTCATTTGAAAGAGTAAGGTCGCCAGCCATGGGAGAATCTTCCTTTGAAGTAGCAATAATCTGATTTATTTTTTCCATGTGTTTTTGGGCGAATTGCAATTCGATTCTCGCATCGTCATATGCTTCTTTTGCTTTGTTATATTTTTTTCTGGCATCATTTATCATTTTCTCTGAGATAGCTAATAGGTTGGTTTTTGTCGATTCGTCCATTGTTAAATTTCTCCGCATCTCTTTTATAGCCCTAGTATAACACACCACAATAACATGTCAAGCAGTTTGATTAAAAAAACAAACAAAATCAAGATCGCCACAAGTGCCTAGGCACGCAATATATAGCGATAGTATATTAATAACGACATATAGCACAATATGTAGTGGCTTGTGCATCTTGACAATTTGGCAAGCAATAGCTACAACAGCATTGTGACGTTGTTTGAAAGGCATAAACATTGTGAGGCAACACGGTTTAATTCGCAAGCCTGTTGTTATTGTTGTCTATTGTATATCTCTATTGTTAAAATTATCGCATTTCAAATTGAGGGTTTCCCAGGAAGATGACCCCTAACATACAGCATAGTAAAATGTGAAAAACCATCATCGATCAAATCAAAATTCTTCTTTGTCAGTGGAAGTTGGATTAAGGTAATCGGTTCTGTGTTGTTTGTTTTGTGACGATCGGCCTATCGGTGCGTAGTCTCAAGGAGATAAATATCAATTTTAATTATTTTTTTATTATGGGGAAAGCATTGGGAAGTTAAATTATTAAAATTTGAGAGACTCAAGTTTGAGAGACTCAAGTTGGATTTTATTGTTACTATAAATATCCACGCATAGTGAATAGATTAAGTAACCAAGAGCGAAATTGGAGTATTTGAGTTTTGAATCTTCATATATTAGAATATGCTACTTTCAAGGGAAGGAAGCGCGGATGACGGCTTTCGACGAATTCAGGGAACTGGTGGCGGCGCTGAGGGGCGAGGGCGGATGCCCGTGGGACAAGAAGCAGACGCTGAGCACGCTGGCTCCGTATCTGACGGAGGAGTCCGCCGAGGCGGTTGAGGCGGTGGCAGAGGGAGACGACGCGCATGTGTGCGAGGAGCTTGGGGACGTGCTTCTGATAGTGAGCATGATGGCGCGGGTGGCCGAGGAAGAGGGAAGGTTCTCTTTCGACGACTGCGTGAAATCGATATCCGAGAAGATAATCCGGAGGCATCCGCACGTGTTCGGGGACGCGAAGTTCGAGACAGAGAGCGAGATAGTGGACAACTGGAAAAAAATAAAAGAGGCCGAGAAGGCGGGCCGCGGCGAAAAATGATAATACCGATAGAGCAGGCGTCGTTTGACAGGGTAGAAGAACTGGGGCTTAAAGGGGCCGCGCTGGGAGACATGTTCCGGCTGGGACTTGAGATTCCTCCGGGGTTCATTATCTCGACGGCCGAGTGCCGGGCATTTTTGGACAACGGCGGGAAGATATCCGACGAGATGATGGAGAAGGCGCTGGAGGGAGTGGCGGAGATAGAGGGGAAGACGGGACGGACGTACGGAGGGGCGGAGAGGCCGTTGCTGTTGTCGGTGAGGTCGGGCGCGGCGGCGTCCATGCCCGGAATGATGGAGACGATGCTGGACCTCGGGATGAACCCGCAGACGGCTTTGGCGCTGATAAACGAGACGGGGGACGCGAGGTTCGCGTACGACTGCTGGCAAAGGTTTGCGAGGATATACGGCCGGGCGGTGTTCGGGCTGGACGCGAGGGAGTTCGACGAAGCGATCCGGGCGCAACTAGACCGGGCGGGCGTACAGTCGCCGGAGCGCCTGAACCACGAGCACCTCAAGCGGCTCGGCGAGCGGTTTCTGGGAATAATCAAAAAGAACCGGGGCAGGGGGATACCGAGCGACCCGCGAGAGCAGCTCAGGGACGCTATAGAGGCGGTGTTCCTGTCGTGGAACAGCCCGCAGGCGAAGACGTACAGGAACCTCAGGAGGATGCCGCACGACAGCGGGACGGCGGTGGTGGTTCAGGCGATGCGGTTCGGCAACCTCGGCCCGGACTCGGCGGTCGGCTCCGTGTTCACGCGCAACCCGATATACGGCGACAACAAGCCATCGGGCAACTATCTGATAATGGCGCAGGGCGAGGAGATACAGGAGGGCCGGAGGGCGCCCCGGTCCGTGTCGGACCATCTGGCGGAGGATTTTCCGCAGGCTGCGGCGCGGCTTCGCGATGCGATGACCCTGCTGGAAAAACATTACAGGACGGTTCAGGAAATCGAGTTCACGATAGAGCGCGGGAAGATATGTTTTCTGCAGACGAGGGACGCGGAGTGCACCGCGACGGCGATGGTGAAGACAGCGGTGGACATGGCGGGAGAGGGGCTGATCACCCGCGAGGAGGCCGTGTTGCGGGTGCCGCCGGAGAGTTTGGGACAGTTGCTGTTCAGGTACATCGACCCGGAGGCGCAGGCGAGGAGCCTGACGCGGGGGCGGGGCGGCTCGCCGGGGGCGGTGTACGGGTTGGTGGCGCTGGACGCGGCGAAGGCTAAACAGATAAAGGACAGCCGGCGGGAGGTAGTGCTTGTGAGGCCGGACGCGCGCCCGGAAGACCTTGAAGGTCTCGCGGACGCCGACGGGCTTCTCATCGCCGGTGGAAACATGTCGGGCCACGCTTTCGGGCTTATACGGCGCGCCGGAAAACCATGCGTGTTCTCCTGCCCCGATATTTCCATCGATTTAGAGAGCCGGACTTTCACCGTCGGGAACACGACGGTCGGCGAGGAAAAGGCGATAACCATCGACGGGAACACAGGCCGGGTGTACGCGGGCACGGTAAAGACTAGGGAAACGACGATAGGAGAAGAGTTCAGCGCGCTGCTGTCGTGGGCGGACGAGATAAAGACGCTGGGCGTGAGAGGAAACGCGGACACGCCGGAGGATGTGCGGAGGGCGGTGGAGGATTTCGGGGCTGAGGGGATCGGGCTGTGCCGGACTGAGGCGATGTTCATGGCGGCCAACAGACTGCCGGTCATGCAGGCTCTGGTGCTGACCGAAGAGCCGTCGGAGCAGGCGGAACTGCTGGACAGGCTGAAAGAGATACAGAAGAGCGATTTTGCGGAGATATTCAAGACGTTGAACGGAAGGCCGCTAATCGTGCGGCTGCTGGACCCGCCACTGCACGAGTTCATGCCGGACATTGACCCGCTGATGAGCGACGTGATGGAGATGCGGCGCAACGGGGTGAAGACCGAGGCGATGAAACTCAAGGAGGCTCTGCTGCAAAGAGTGATGTCCAACCGCGAGGTGAACCCGATGCTGGGGCTGCGCGGGTGCAGGCTGGGGATAGTGAGGCCGGAAATAATCAGGATGCAGGTGGAAGCGGTGTTCGAGTCGGCGTGCGACGCGACGGCGGAGGGGACGCCTGTGTGGCCGTCGCTGCTGATACCGCTGGTGGGGCACGTCAACGAGCTGGCGCTGGTGAGGCGGATGATAGACGAGACGGCGTCGGAGACGATGAAGGCGCGAGGGATGGACATCCCGTATTCGGTGGGGGCGCTGATAGAGGTTCCGAGGGCCGCGCTGACCGCCGCCGCTCTGGCTGAACACGCGGATTTCTTCTCCTTCGGAACGAACGACCTGACACAGACAACTTACGGGATAAGCCGGGACGACGCGGAGCACAAGTTCCTCGGCCACTACCTCGTCGAGCGGATAATGGAATACAACCCGTTCCACAAACTCGACCCGGACGGGGTCGGGAGGCTGATAGGGATAGCGGTGGCGGACGGACTGAGGGCGAAACCGAAGCTGTTCCTCGGATTGAGCGGGGAACACGGGGCGGATCCGTCGTCGGTCGAGTTTTGCCACAAGCTTGGAATACACTACATAAGCTGCGCGCCGCATCTGGTGCCGGTGGCGAGGCTTGCGGCGGCGCAGGCCGCGCTCAAGCTCCAGTTCGGCAAGGGCGGCTCCCCACAATAACCAATCGGAGATTTTAACGTGACGGAAAAACACGACCTTTTGCTTGAGATAGGATGCGAGGAAATACCCGCCGGATACGTGGCGCCGGCGCTGAAACGCATGGAAGAGCTATTCGCCGAGTTCTGCGAAAAGAACCGCGTTTCGCGCGGCGCAACGAAGACGTTCGGGACGCCGCGGCGGCTGGCGCTGACGGCGGAAGCGGTGGCGGACAGGCAGGACGACATGGTCACCGAGATAAAGGGGCCGCCGTCGAAGGCGGCGCTCGCCCCGGACGGCTCGTTCAACGAGGCGGCGGCGAAGTTCGCCGAATCGCGAGGCGGATCTCTCAAACAGCTCGAAATCAGGCCCACCGACAGGGGCGACTACCTGTTCATAGTGAAGAAGGAAAAGGGCGGCAAAACCGCCGCCGCGCTGGCGGAGCTTCCCAAGTTCATATTCGAGCGGCTGGCGTTCCCGAAGAGCATGAGGTGGGACGTGAGGCCCGCGAGGTTTGCGCGCCCGGCCCGCTGGATATTGTTGCTTTACGCAAACAAGCCTGTCCGCGCCGGGTTCAACGGCCTGCCGTGCGGCCCCTTCACTTACGGCAACCGCTGGCACGGCTTGAAAAAGATCAAGGTGTCGTCCATCCCGGATTATTTCGAGAAGCTTGAGGCGGCGGGAGTGATCGCAGACCACAGGCGGCGGCGGGAGATGATACGAAAGGCGGCGACAGGGCTGGCGCGGGGAAATCCGTATATGCCCGACGAACTGCTCGACGAAGTCAACTTCCTCGTCGAATATCCATACGCCGCCATCGGGACTTTCCCGGTCGAGTTCACAGAGCTGCCGCCGGAAGTCCTGATTATCTGCATAAAGAAAAACCAGAGGTATTTTCCGGTTTCAGACCCGGCGACCGGGCGGATGCTCCCCGAATTCGTGGTGGCGATGAACGCTCCGTTGACGGAAAGCAAAAAAGTAATCGAGGGCTACGAGCGGGTGCTGAACTCCCGGCTGAAGGACGCGAAGTTCTTCTACGACGAGGACCTGAAGACTTCGATGAAAGACAGAGCGGAGTCTTTGAAGAGGATAACGTTTCAGGACAAGCTCGGCTCGCTGTGGGACAAGCAGGAGAGGGTGAAGGGGCTGGTTCAGGATTTAGGAGCGGGCTGGGGCGCGGCTGCGGCGGACGTGCGGACGGCGGTCGAGGCGGCGTCGCTGATGAAAGCCGACTTGGCCTCCCAGATGGTTTTCGAGTACACCGAAATACAGGGGACGGTCGGGAAATATTACATCCTCGCCGAGGGCGGAAGGACCGAGGTCGCGCAGGCGGTCGAGGAGCACTACATGCCGAGGTTTGCCGACGACGCGCTTGCGGCGAGCGCGGCGGGCGCTCTGCTTGCAGTGGCGGATAAGATGGACACCGTAACGGGATATTTCTCCGTCGGGCTGATTCCCACCGGGTCCGCGGACCCGTACCAGCTAAGGCGCGCGGCGCTGGGCGTTATAAGGACGCTCGAAGCCTTTAACATGCCGTTCACTTTCGAGGATTTGGCGCGTATGTCTGCCGGGCGGCACGGAGAGATAGCGGGAGACGAAAATTCGCGGCGCAAGCTCGTCGATTTCTTCGAGGAGCGTTACCGCAACTATATGGTCGCCTCCGGATATCCGCACGACGTGATGGAGGCGCTTGCCGCGAGGAAGGCCCCGCTCGCGAAAAAACGCGAGGCCGCGGACGCGATTGTAGAGGTCAAAGACACTGAGGAATTCAGGGATTTTCGGGAGGTGTTCACGCGGATATCCAACATCATGTCAAAGTCGAAACCGTCTGTGGGCAAGGGAGTGAATCCTGATTTGTTTCAGGCGGACGAGGAGCGGACGTTGCGCGAGGCGTGGCTGAAAGCGAAGCCGGCGCTCGAAGACCCGAACTCTACGGAGTCGGGCAAGCTGCGGGCGATGTTCGCGCTGGCGGCTCCCGGCGCGGCGTTCTTCGACAAGGTGCTGGTCATGGACAAGGACGAGAACGTGCGGGAGAACAGGGGAGTGATGTTGTTCGAGGTGTTGACTGGGATAATAGAGAATTCAGCGGACTTCAAACTGATAGTAAAAAAATAAACGGGGAAGAGGTTCGGGCCGACCCGGAAGGCTGAGCGGCGGGCCGAGAAGAACGGCGGGCCGCGAGATATGGCGACTGAGCAAGAAAAAGAGCTTGTGCGCGAGCGCACGAACATCGTCGATCTGGTGTCTTCGTACACTAGGCTGAAGAAGTCCGGCTCGTTCAAGCACAAGGGGATATGTCCGTTCCATCAGGAGAAGGACGCGTCGTTCACGGTGGACGAGGAGCGCAAGCTC
Organism: bacterium; assembly: GCA_029573925.1. GTDB lineage: Bacteria > UBP15 > UBA6099 > UBA6099 > UBA6099 > UBA6099. The sequence goes on along the minus strand of JAKQBV010000468.1, from coordinate 11,370 downwards.
TGGCACTGCTTCGGCTGTCAGAAGGGCGGGGATGTTTTTTCGTTCGTGATGGAGGTTGAGAATCTGGATTTCGGGGAGGCGGTGGAGTTTCTGGCGAAGAGGGCGGGGGTGGCTCTGACGGACGCGAGGTCGCCGGACTCGCCGAGAAAAAAGATAAAAGACAGGTTGCTTAAAGTCAACGATCTTGCGGCGAGGTATTTCTCCAAGGTTCTGCGCGCCTCCCGCTCGGGCGAAAAATTTATGGAGTATCTCGGAAACCGGGGGGTGACGGAGGAGCAGATAAAGTCGTTCAAACTCGGAGCGTCGCTGGACTCTTGGGACGGGATAATCAGGACGCTGGGCAAGAAGGACGTGACGCCGGGCGAGCTGGCGCAGGCCGGGCTGGTGATAGTGAACGAAAGCGGTCGGCATTACGACAGGTTCAGGGACAGGCTGATGTTCCCGCTGACGAACGCGGTGGGGGACGTAGTGGGATTCGCGGGCCGGGCGTGGGGAGACGCGATGCCGAAATACCTGAACACGCCGGAAACGCCCCTGTTCGACAAGGGAAAGATGGTGTACGCGCTGGACAAGGCCAAGAAGAAAGTCGGCCCGCGCGGCATAATCCTCACCGAGGGCTACATGGACGTGATAGCGCTGCACCGGGCGGGTTTCGAGAGCGCGGTGGCGTCTATGGGAACGGCGCTCACTCCGGCTCAGGTGGACCTAGTGCGCCGTTACAGCATGAAGGTCGTTCTTTCTTACGATTCGGACATCGCAGGAGACAGCGCGTCCATGCGCGGCATAGAAATGCTCATCGACCGGGGGATGGACATCCGGGTTGTCACTCTGCCTGACGGGGAAGACCCGGACAGCATAGTGACGAAAGGCGGCCCGGAGGCTTTCGCGGCAAGGCTGGACGCCGCCGAGGACTATTTTGATTTCTTCCTCTCCAAAAGCATACAGAGAATAGGGGCGGAAACTCCGGCGCAGAAACGCGAGGCGCTGCTGCAGATGGCCCCGCTCGTGGAGAAGACGCCGAACGACATCCTCAGAGACGAACAGAAGAAGAAACTGGGCGAGAGGCTCGGCGTGTCGGAGCAGAACGTGCACACCGCATTGTTGCAGATGAGAGAATCGCGGCGCGGCGGCCGCCCGCCGGAAGAGACGGACGGGGAGGTAGAGAGGATGATGGCTCCGGGGGTTAAAGTGGAAAAACGGCTGCTCGAAATCATGCTCTCTTCGGAGGGCGCTGCTAAGATGGTTCTCGACAGGCTCGAACCTGTGGATTTCTCCGACCGCAACCTAGGGGCTTTTTTCATGTACTGCCGAAAATACCGTGAAAAAACGGGGGGGTTCTCCCCGAACGATTTTCTCAACTCCGTGCATCCGCAGGAAGCTGTCAGGATAATCAGCGGGATACGGTTGGCCGGGGGAGCGAGCGCGGAGGAGTCGGAGAAGGAAGCGGCGAGCGTGCTGGATAATTTTGTGAAAGCCGCCCAGAAGCGGCGGCTCGGCGATTTGCGAAGACAGATACAGCAGGCCCAGAAAGACGGCGATGAGGCTCTCGCGACCCAACTCGCCTCTAAATTGCTCGAGCTTAAAAGAAAAGAATAAACGCGCAAAGAATGCGAGCCGCGCCCGCGGCGACATCTACGGGGAGGAACGGCAATGCCATCAGCGGTTCTTAAAGCCAACCAGTCTCTTTCCGAGCTTTACACGAAGGCGAAAAAAGACGGCTCCGTGAAATACTGCGACATTGACGACATAATGTGCAAGCAGGACCTCGACCCGGAGGCGATAGAGAACATCTTCAACGACTTTCTCGACCTCGATGTCGATATCATTGACAACGACGGCTCCAATCTTCTGGACAAGGAAATCGAGGAGCCTGCTGAACTGGTTGACAAGGCCGACCTCGACATAAGCCTGCTGCTGAGGCTGCCGGGAGACATCCGCATCGACGACTCCGTCCGGCTGTACCTCAAGGAGATCGGGCAGGTCCCGCTCATTTCCGCCGAGGAGGAGGTCGTCTTCGCCAAGATGATGGAGGCTGGCGTTGAGGAGGGCAAACAGAAGCTCACCGAGGCTAACCTCCGCCTAGTCGTCTCCATCGCGAAAAAATACGTCGGGCACGGAATGAACTTCCTCGACCTGATACAGGAGGGGAATCTGGGACTGATACGCGCGGTGGAGAAATTCGACTATCACAAGGGCTACAAATTCAGCACGTACGCCACGTGGTGGATACGGCAGGCCATCACCCGCGCGCTGGCAGATCAGGGCGACATCATCCGCAAACCCGTCCACATGGTGGAGACGATTAACAAACTTATCAAAGTGTCGCGACATCTGATGCAGGAACTTGGCAGGGAGGCTAGCGAGGCGGAACTGGCCAACGAGATGAACATATCCCGCGCGAAGGTCAGGGAAATATTGAAAATCGCTCAGAAGCCGATATCTCTCGAAACTCCCATCGGGGAAGAGGAAGACAGCCATCTGCGGGATTTTCTCGAAGACCACGGGGCGGAGCCGCCGATAGAGGCCGCCGCCGGGCTGCTCCTCAAGGAGCATCTCCAGAGCGTGCTGCACACCCTCTCCGACCGAGAGCGCAAGGTGCTGGAACTTCGATTCGGACTCAATGACGGCCATCCCAGAACCCTCGAAGAGGTCGGCAAGCAGTTCAACGTCACCCGCGAGCGCATCCGGCAGATAGAGGCCAAGGCGCTTCGCAAACTTCGCCATCCCAGCAGAAGCAAGACCCTGAAAGGATATCTCGAACAGTAAACGCCCGGCGTCCGTCCGTGGCGAATAATATTCCGAAAGGACAGGCAACATGAGCAAAGTTTACAAAATCGCTGTGATCCCCGGAGACGGGACAGGCCCGGAAGTCGTTGACGAGGGTCTCAAAGTCATGTCCGCAGTGGCTGACAAATTCGGTTTCAAATACGAGACCGGGACTTTCGATTTCGGAGGCGAACGTTACAAGAGAACCGGCGAGGTTCTTCCAGACACCGCAGTAGCGGACCTGCTAGGGTTCGACTCGATTTTTCTCGGCGCTATCGGGCATCCGGACGTGAAACCCGGAATCCTTGAGAAAGGCATCCTTCTAAGGCTCCGTTTCGAGCTTGATCAATACATTAACTTGCGCCCGGTGAAACTCTATCCGGGTGTGGAGACGCCGCTTGCGGACAAGAAGCCGGAAGACATCGACTTCGTCGTGGTGCGGGAGAACACCGAAGGGCTGTACACGGGCGCTGGCGGAATGCTGCGCGAGGGGACCCCTAACGAGGTGGCCGTTCAGGAGTCCGTCAACACCCGGTTCGGCGTCGAGCGCTGCCTGAGATACGCCTTCGAGCTTTGCCGCAAGCGCGGCGGGGAGAAGAAACTCACTCTTTGCGGAAAAACCAATGTGCTTACTTTCGCGTTCGGCCTGTGGGAACGCGCTTTCAATGAAATAGCCGTCGAATACCCGGACATCAAGACGGACTACGCGCACGTGGACGCCACATGTATGTGGATGGTCAAGAATCCTGAATGGTTCGACGTGATAGTCACCGACAACATGTTCGGCGACATAATAACCGACCTCGGCGCGATGGTGCAGGGGGGAATGGGAATCGCGGCGGGGGGAAACATCAACCCCAAAGGCGTGTCCATGTTCGAGCCTATAGGCGGCTCCGCCCCGAAATACACCGGGATGAACATAATCAATCCGCTGGCGGCGATATGCGCCATGCAGATGATGCTGGATCATCTAGGACTGGCCGACGCGGCGGCGGCGGTTGAACGCGCCGTGATGGAAGTAACCGGAAACCGCCTCAAGTCGATGTCCGCCGGAAAGATGGGCATGTCCACCTCCGAGGTGGGCGATCTGGTTGCGAAACTGGCTGTCGAGTGAGACCGCCGCGCGTCCTGTTCCGGTTTGCGCCGGGCCGGGGCGGGCGTCGATAATGGCATTAATTTGACTATTTGTTATAATTTTGCGCAGGCGAGCCGGAGATGGATTCCGGCCCGGCGGAGCATGCAGGCATGAAGGAAAGAAAAGCAAATATCCTCAAGCACGTCGTCACCGACTACGTTGGCACGTGCGCGCCTGTCGGCTCTAAGCGAATAGCCGAGCGGCTCGGCGTCAGCCCGGCCACCGTCAGAAACGCCATGCATGAGCTTTCAGAGGAAGGATACCTCGAACAGCCGCACACGTCAGCAGGTCGCGTCCCCGGCGACCCCGGGTACAGGTTCTTCGTGGACTATCTCCTAGACGAGTACAGAGCGGCGGAGGAGGAATGTCGCGGCGTCCAACAGTCTCTCGACATCATCCGCTTCAAGCTGGAGCAGTTGTTCGAGAAGGCGTCCGAACTGCTGTCCGAGATGGGCGACTGCCTGTCGTTCGTGGCCGCGCCCGGAGAGGACATGAGCAGAATCGCCCGCATCGAGTTGACCGCCGTCTCCGCGAACGGGCTGCTGATTATTCTGGTTATGAGCAACGGCCTGATAGAAAACAGGCTGGTCGAGCTTCCGACGCACGCGGACAGACTACCGCTGAAACATCTGGCCAAGACGCTGAACGAAAGACTCGCGGGGCTTCGCCTCGTGGAGGTGACCTCCGGAGCGCTCGCCGCCGCCGTCAGGGACGTCCGCATCAGCGAGGAACTTCTCTACGGCGGCTTAAAAAGATTTTTCGAGGAGTTGATTTTTGCTTTCGGGTGCAAGATATATTTCGACGGGACCGCCAAACTGGTCAGGCATCCGGAGTTTCAGAACATCGGAGCGATGGGGCAGGTGCTGGAACTGATAGACAGCGCGGAGAGCGGGTCGGAAATATTCGAGATGAGGGACGCCGCGGACTCGGTGAGCGTGGTGATCGGCAGGGAAAACAGCGTAGGCGCTCTGCGCGAGTGCAGCGTGGTGAAAAGCTGCTTCCGGTTCGGCGACCAGACGCTCGGCGCCATTGGCGTCATCGGCCCGCGCCGCATGGACTATGCCCGGATGATTTGGCTAGTCCGCGACATGGCGGGAGCTCTCAGCCACGCGCTCGACAAGTATCCGAGACTCTGACTCTTTATTTAATCCCGCCGATCAGAAAAGGACGACCGCCCGCCGTTAAATCACACATGGGAGACGACAACCACAGGGATGGAGAAACAGGACTATTACGAACTGTTGGAAGTGCCTAAAACGGCTTCCACCGATGAGATAAAGAAATCGTACAGGCGTCTGGCGCGCAAGCTGCACCCCGATCTAAACCCCGGAGACGCCGCCGCCGAAGAGCGCTTCAAACAGATTTCCGAGGCCTATCAGGTTCTTAGCGACGACAACAAGCGCAGGCAGTACGACACGTTCGGCCATTCCGGCATGAATGGGGCGGGGGGCGGATTCGAGGACTTCGGCTTCAGCGGTTTCGGCGACATCTTCGACATGTTTTTCGGCGGCAGCGGCGGCGCAGCGCGAGGCGGCAGACGACAGCCCAGACCCTCGCGCGGCGCGGATGTCAGATACGACATCGAAATATCTTTCCGGGATGCCGCCTTCGGCAAAGACGCCGAAATCGAGATTCCAACCATCGTGGACTGCGAAAAATGCTCCGGCACAGGCTCCGCAAGCGGGTCTCACCCCGTCACATGCTCGACTTGCGGCGGCTCAGGACAGGTAAGGCAGGTCAGCAACACCATTTTCGGCCAGATGCAAAGCGTCACCACCTGCCCGGCGTGCAGAGGCTCGGGCCGTCAGGTCCCCGATCCCTGCCGCGCATGTTCAGGAGCCGGCAGAGCGCGTTCTGTGAAAACAGTGAAGATTTCCATACCCGCCGGAGTGGACAGCGGACAGAAGCTGCGTCTTGTCGGCGAAGGCGAACCGGGCGAACTCGGCGGCCCGCGCGGCGACCTCTACGTTGTCGTATTCGTCGCCGAACACGAGTTCTTCAAGCGCAACGGACAGGATATCTTCTGCGAGGTTCCCATCAGCTTCACTCAGGCCGCCCTCGGCGACGAGATTGAAGTTCCCACTCTTCACGGCCCGGAAAAAATTGAGATACCAGCCGGAACTCAGTCCGGCATGGTCTTCCGCCTTCGGGAAAAAGGGTTCCCTAACCTTCGGGGCAAAAACAGGGGAGACCAGCATGTGATGGTCAAAGTGGTCGTGCCGAAAAAACTGAACTCGAAGCAGAAAAAGCTGCTCGGCGAGTTCGCCGAGGCAGGGGGAGAGGAATTGAGGCGGCCGCAGACCGGGCCGCTCAAAAAGATAATCGAGATGTTCAAGTGAGGCGGTGACGATTGGAGCGGGTCTGGCTTGACGAGTTCGACGGAGGGGCCGTGCGAGGCGCGGCCGCCCGGCACGCGGTCAAAGTCCTGCGCGCCCGCGTCGGCGATGTCTTCGCCGGTTACGACGGTTCCAGCGAGCGGATTCTCCGAGTCTCTGGATTCGACGGCGGCGCGGTTCTTGTCGATGTGATCGCCGAGCGCGAACTGCCGGAGACTCCCGGCTCGCGGCTCACTCTAGCCGCAGCGCTCCTGAAAGGCAGGCGCTGGGACTTGCTCCTTGAAAAGGCCGCCGAACTGGGCGTTGGCCGCATAGTCCCCCTTGCCGCAGAAAGAAGCGTGGCTAAACTTGCGGGCGAGGATTCCCCCGACAGGATGGAACGGTGGCGGCGCATACTCGGCGGAGCTTCGTCTCAGTGCGCCGGGCGGGTTCCACAAATATGCGAACCGGAAAGCCCTGCTTCGGCGCTCAAAATGCTGTCCGGCGCGACAAATAAATTTATACTTATTACTCGCGGAACGGCGGAATCATTCGCTTCAGCCGTCCGCGAACTTGAAGACGGCGAAACGGTTGTGATGGTCGGCCCGGAAGGGGATTGGACGGACGCCGAAACGCAGGCGGCAGCGGCGGCGGGGTTCCGAGCGGCAGGTCTCGGCCCGCTCATTCTCCGGGCTGAAACGGCGGCTATAGCGGCGGCGGCTCTCGTCTCGCTGGCCGGAAAGGATGTCTGATTGGGAGATAAAAAGAAAAAAGCCATAATCAAGCTTAACAATCAGGACGAAGCCCTCGGCCTGTTCGGAAACAGGGATGAGAACCTTAAATGGCTGGAACGGGAAGCGGGCGTGACCTGCTCGTACAGAGACGGGGAGGTCAAGCTCAGCGGCGCATTGGCGACTCAGGCGGCGGATATGCTCGAACGGCTACTCGAACGCCTGCGCAGCGGCGGCAGCGTCACCGGCGCGGACTTCAAATACGGGGCCATGCTCATAAGCGGCGACGGAGACGAGGGCGCGGACACGGTGGTCAAAACCCACAACGGAACCGGCCGCTCCATCAGCCCCCGCAGCCCCAACCAGCGCGATTACATACGCGCGCTTATGAAAAACGACCTTGTCTTCGCAATCGGCCCCGCCGGAACCGGCAAGACCTACCTCGCCGTCGCCGTCGCGATCAACCGCCTCGTCGAAGAGACTGTCAAACGCATCATTATCTGCAGACCCGCGGTCGAGGCGGGCGAAAAACTCGGTTTCCTCCCCGGCGATTTTCAGGAGAAGGTCGATCCGTATCTGCGCCCCATCTATGACGCGCTGTTCGCTATGATGAGCTTCGAGAAATGCCGCCGCCTGATGGACACCGGAGTAATTGAGGTCGCCCCTCTCGCATTTATGCGGGGCAGGACTCTTGAAGACGCTTATGTTATACTGGACGAGGCGCAGAACACTACGGTCGAGCAGATGAAAATGTTTCTCACCCGCCTCGGCTCCCGGTCGCAGGCGGTCATCACGGGGGATGTCACCCAGATCGATCTGCCGCCCGAAAAAATGTCAGGCTTGGTGGACGCCGAACGGCGTCTGCGGAGCCTCAGAGAAATCAAGTTCGTCAGATTCAGCAAGCTCGACGTGGTGCGGCACGAGCTTGTGGCGAAAATCATCCGCGCTTACGAAAGCGAAAACGGCGAAGGTGATATCAGTTGACGAAAAGACATAAAAGGTCCGGCAACTCGCCGCTCGGAGCGCGCGTTCTTGACGCTCTGGCGGACTTGAGGATGGGCGGCGGAAGGCGCGCGGCGATAGCCGTCGCCCTCTACATTATCATCTGCGCTCTCTACCTCTACGGCTCCTTCGGCGGCTCCGCCTATCGCGCGGGCGACATTGTGGAGTCCGACATCGTTTCTCCACGAACTATGGAGTATGTGGACTCCGAAGCGACGGAAACCGCCCGCAGAGCCGCGGCCGAAGGCGTCGAGCCGGTCTATTCGCTCGCTCCCGGCTTCAGAAGCGGCATCGAGGGCATCTTCCAGAGACTTCTTGAAACCCTGCGCTCGCGCGGCTCCGCCGAGGACTTCGCTCGCCTCGAAAAAGAACTTTACAACTTCGGCCTCAGCGGCGAGTCCGTTCGCGCCCTCCTTTCAATGGATGTCGAGAAAGCCGTTCAGTTGTGGGTCGCCGTATCAACCGCCCTCAACCGCTTGAGCGAGATGGACAACGTAGGCTCCGGCGATATTTTAAGCATCGCCGAAGAGGCGGGCAGACTCGCCCGGCAGGACGACCTAGACCGCTCTATCTCTTCAATCGCTCAGGACATTGTCAGCGTCGCGGTGAAGTCCAATCTCGAAACGGACTCAGAGGCCACTGAACGCCTTCGTAGAGAAGCCGCCCAAGCCGCCCCGCCCGTCGCGAGGACAATCAGAAAAAATGAGGTCATTGTCCGCAGGGGCGACCCCATAAGCGCCAAGCATCTTGACATCATGAAGATGGCCGGAGTCGGCTCCGGCGGCGATTCGTGGAACCGTCTTGCCGGCAAAGCTCTTCTCATCGCCCTCTCGCTTCTCATAATCGGCGCTTTCGTTAAAACATTCCATCCTCGCGTTTACAGGGACGAAAAGAAACTTCTCATATTCGCCACTCTTCTTGCGCTCGCCGCAGCTTGGTCCGCTCTAATAATCAGAGTCCCCAGCTTCTCCGGATACCTCATCGGCGTCGCCGCCGGAACCGCCACAATCCTCATGTGCGTAATGCTCAGCCGCTTGATGACCCTCGCAGCCATGCCTGTATTCCTCGCCATGACCGCCCTTGCTCTGGACATGGCGGCAGAACACCTGCTTGTGGCCATCGCGTCCGCTCTCGCCGCCTATTTCTATTCCGTCCGCACTCACGACAAAGACAACCTGATGAAGGCCGGAGCCGCTGTGTCGGTTGTAAGCATGGCCTGCATCCTCATCATTACCTTTATCAAGTTTTCATCCGCCTCTGACGCCGCGATAAACATTTTTATTTTCGGCGGCCTCAACGGCATGCTGTCATTCGTATTCGCCGCCGGGCTTATGCCCGCTTATGAAAAAGTGTTCAACGTCACTACCCCGCACCGGCTGCTCGAACTCTCCAACCCGGAGGAGCCGCTGCTGAAGAGGCTGCTCATCGAGGCCCCCGGCACATATCACCATTCGATACTAGTCGGCAATCTCGCAGAGACCGCCGCCGAAGCCGTCGGCGCGGACGCTCTGCTCGTCCGCATCGCCTGCTACTACCACGACATCGGCAAACTCAAGCGTCCTTACTTCTTCATAGAAAATCGCATGGACGGCCTGAGCCAGTTGACGGACGTGGCTCCGACGCTCGGCGCGCTCGTCATCTCCTCCCACGTCAAGGACGGCGTCGAGATGGCCCGCGAAAACCGGCTGCCGGAAGAGGTAATCGAGCTTATATCCGAGCACCACGGCACTTGCCTCATTTCGTTCTTCTACCAACAGGCGCGCGCGCGCGTCGCATCCGGCGAATGCGAGGATGTCGGCGAAAACAGGTTCAGATACCCCGGCCCTCGCCCCAGCCGCATCGAGGGCGCCATCATCATGCTCGCCGACTCCTGCGAGGCCGCCGTCCGCTCCCTCAAGGCTCCCACTCCCAAAGCTATTGAGAGCATCGTTGACAATATCGTTGCCGCTCGTCTCCGCGAAGGCCAGTTTGAACAATGCGATGTCACTCTCAAACAGATCGACTCAATCAGAAATTCGCTCCTGAAAACCCTCGCGGGCGTGTACCACTCCCGCATGGAGTACCCCGACCTAGAGGAGTTCAAGGAGCGCGAGGCCGCGCCTAGAAAAAACGGCGCGGGTTGAACAATGCCCAACGTTTGGATTGAAAACAAAACCAAAGTCAAAATCAACGAGCGCGCTCTGGCTCGATACGCCGCCTCCGCGCTCGTAGCCGTCAAAGGCTGGAATGACGCCGAGCTTTCAATCATCCTCGTCGGAGACAAACGCATCCAGTCTCTTAACTCCCGTTGGCGCGGAAAGGACCGCCCTACCGATGTCTTAAGCTTTCCTATGGACGGCGTCGCCGCGCAGTCTCCCGGCGAGCCTCTAGTCGTCGGCGATGTCGTCATCGGCATCCGCCGCGCTATGGCCGACGCCGAAGACGAAGGCGTCTCGCTTGACGCTAAACTTCGCGAACTCGTCATCCACAGCGTCCTTCATCTCATGGGCCACGACCACGAGACCGACGAGCAGGCACGCGCGATGGAAACCCGCCGCCGCTCCCTTCTCAAAGCTATGGAGCGCCGAGCATGATCCCCCAAGAGGAAAGCCGCCATCCGAAAAACATGCTTCTCAAAGTGCTGGCCTCTTTCAAATACGCCTTCACCGGACTTTTCCACGTCCTGCTCACTCAGCGCAATATGCGCTTCCACTTCTGCATGGCCGTCTGGGTCATGTGCTTCGCCATCGTGCTCGACCTCACCGGATTCCAGAAAGCCTACCTGTTCATGGTTATTACGTTCGTCTTTTCGATGGAGGTGATAAACACCTGCATTGAGGCTCTCGTGGACCTGCTAAGCCCCGGCTATAACGCAAGCGCAAAAATCGCTAAGGACACCGCCGCCGCCGCCGTTCTGGTCGTCAGCATCGGTTCCCTCATGTCCGCCGGATACCTCATGCTCCCGCCTTTCTTCGAGTCGTTTTCGAGCGCGGCGTGGCTGAAAAGCCACATGAGGGACCTGCTCGCCGTAGCCGTCATCGTGGCCTCGGTGCTCGTCTTCTGGGGCACTCAGGTGATCCGTCTTCCCATGATTCCCCTCATGCTAGCGGTCGGCGGCGCGGCCTCTTTCTCCATCTGCCTGCTCTGCCGAGTAGGCAACGACCTCATCTCTTTCGTCGCCATACAGTTCTTTTCCATCCTGCTTTTCCACTCCCTCGGCAGAAAGCACGACTCCGTCTGGCCTCCCATAATCAGCCACGCCTTGGGCGCCGTCGTTTACGTCTTCGTCGCCTCAATGTTATAATTAGTCCTCCCTGAAAAAGAGTTTTATTCAGAACTCAGGCGGCAAGAAACATGAAGCATCGTGGCGTCAGCGGTTTGGCTAGCGGCGTTGTTATCCGCCCAAAGGCAAGAATCAAGCAATGAAGGCTGCGACATAGGC
>JAKQBV010000117.1 GCA_029573925.1 bacterium | reverse complement strand
CGGGAAAAAAATACGACACTGTCGTAGTGGTAGGCTTTTCTCATGGCGTGTACGATCCCGCAATCGCAGTGTTTGAAAGCGGCGCGTTTCGCACTCCGCTAGGCGACATTCTTATCGACTCTGAAACGACTTCCGCGTTGGTCGCTGCCGGAAAAGGGGTCATCCGCCACAATTCGACGCTTTTCAAAGACGAGCACTCTGTGGACAATCAACTGCCTTTTCTTCAAGCGGCTCTTGGGGAATTTTCTTTAGTCCCAGTGATAATGGGCAATCAGTCCAAAGCGAACATCGATATTTTAGCGGACGCCCTTGCCAAGGCCCTTGAAGGCACAAACGCTCTCATGGTGGCAAGCTCCGATATGTCTCACTTCTGGCCTCAGAACGAAGCAAAAAGGCTGGATCGCGAGCTTCTTGAAAAAGTTCAAGAAATGGACGAAAAAGGCATCGCGGAAATCATGAAAGAAGACCCCACGGGGCGTCGTATGTGCGGGCACGGCGCAGTTCAAGCAGTCATAAGAGCTTCAAAAAAACTCGGCTCCCACAAAGCCGCCGTGCTGAAATACGCCACTTCTCAGGACACTTACGGAGCCACCGGCCAAGGCGTTGTGGGATATATGTCCGCTGTTTTTTTCAACGAAAACCCTGCCATTCCGTCTCCGAAGAAATCAGACGGCAACCCCAACTCGGCAACCAATACGACAAAGGAGGACGTCATGCCGGAAATGGATAATACAAGCGAACTTGACGACAAATCACAAAAGGAATTGTTGGCGATAACAAGGAAATCACTTGAATCCACTATTAGGAAAGGGACAGGATACGACCCTGAAGACGCCAACCCTGCGTTGCGGGTTAAACGCGGCATGTTCGTCACTTTAAACAAAAACGGACAACTTCGCGGTTGCATGGGGCATTTCGAGCCTGACACGCCGATATTCAAACTTGCCGCCTCTCAAGTCATCGTGTCCGCCACGCGGGATCCAAGATTCCCGCCTGTCCGACCAGAGGAACTCGACGCCATACACATAGAGATTTCCGTTTTGTCTCAACCCGCTCCGGCGTCTTCTTATAAAGATATCGAAATAGGCAAACATGGAGTGATTCTGGAATGCGGATGGAACGCTTCCACATTCCTTCCGCAGGTCGCTCCAGAACAAGGATGGAACCGAGATGAAATGCTCTCTCATCTAGCGATGAAAGCCGGGCTGCCTGCCGACGGCTGGAAACGAGAAAACTGCAAGTTTTTGCTTTATACGGCTCAGGTTTTTGGAGAATAACGCTCATTTTTTAGGTTCGTCTTTAAAGTTTTTATTAAAGAATGTAAACTGTTCAGGTCAAATGAGGCATTATGAGAAGAATTCGTTACGGACATATTTTTTCTGCGGCGCTAATACTGATTGCGCTTTCGTTTGCTCCCCGAATTGCTGACGCTGAATCGCTAGCGGCGATATCGGCGTTGGGAAAAGACTCGGTATGCGTTGCTATCGGAGATTTTTCCAAAGATTATACAGTCGGCGAACCCGTTGAAATTCTCAGTTATGGAAAAGTCGCCGCAACCGGAAAAGTAGTAAAACTGGAATCTTCGTACATGGCTGTCCTGATCGAGAAACGAAGCGACGATTTTTTTGTTAGAGAGGGAGATGTTATTAGGAAAACCGCGCGGGAAAAAGAAAGAATCAGGAGTTTAAGCGCGATAATCACACCTGAAACCCCGACCGGCATTGTCCCGGCAACCGTCGAAAAGTCTCCTCTTGCAGAAATTGAAGACAAGAAATCAGACTCGAAACCCACAAGACAGGCAAAAGACGCGTCAGGCGACGGCAAAATCGTTTCGGATACAAAGAAAAGCCCTCTTGAGGCTTTCGACACAAGAGAGAAACCCGTTTTTGATTGGTACGCGGGAGTTCCCATGACAACCGGTTCAGCGGCGCGCTCAAAAAAATCAAGCGAACCAGCGACTGAATAGGCGAAAGACTTCCTTCTGTGATTGGGTTTTCTGCAACCATCGAAACACAATGAGCGCGGCAGTTTGATTCTGAAGACGTATGAGAATTGAGATTCAACCAATCAATGGCATTTCGCATTTGAACTGTTAAGGAATAAAAGACTTATCAACGAAACGCCCGCGCGCCACTGTGTCGAATCGTTGAACAATACAGAGCGGCATAAATGAAAGAAAAAGATATAATCACAATATCTGATAGTAAAACGATTCTTGTAGTGGAAGATGATCCAGACATGAACGTGATGTCCAGAGACATCCTGAAAAGCGCCGGATATGAAACTGTCGCCGCTTACAACGGGACTGAAGCGTTGAATTATCTCGAAAAAGCCACCCCTGATTTAATCCTGTTGGATTTTATGCTCCCCGACATTCCCGGAGACGAAGTATGCCGCCGGATAAGCGAAAATGAAGAAAAAAAACATATTCCGATAATCATCGTGTCTGCGCGCAGGGATCTGCCCACAAGACTGTCCTCATTCCTGTTCGGCGCAAAAAGATATATCTCCAAGCCGTTTTCATCTAAAGACCTTTTAGAGTTCATCCGAATTGAACTCAAGAGGAGCGAAGTAAAAACGGATAGAGAACGAAAAAACTAAAACCCTTGAAGCGCTCTTCCGCGAATATCTATCGGTTCATCCCGATTGAAAATTCTCCATGATGCTTATGAACGCCGGCCCTAACAGAATTATGAACAACGTGGGAAATATGAAAAACACAAGGGGAAACAGCAGTTTGAGCGGAGCTTTCATAGCCGCTTCCTCGGCGCGCTGGCGGCGTTTCTGTCTCATTGCGTCGGACTGCACGCGAAGGACGTCGGCAACGCTGACACCCAATTGGTCTGCCTGAATCATAGCCGCTGCAAACGATGTAAGGTCGGGTATCTCCACTCTGTCCGACATGTCTCTAAGAGCTTCGCTCCTCTTTTTCCCTACGCGCATTTCCTGAAGCATTCGTTTCACTTCATCCGAAATCTTCCCTTTCATTTTTTCCGAAGAATGTTTCAGAGCCTGTTCAAACCCAAGTCCGGCCTCCACGCTTACGGTTAATAAATCAAGCAGATCGGGAAGACTGTCATTTATCTCCGTTTTGCGCGCTCTGCCAACAGAACTCAGCCAGATGTCCGGCAGAACAAATGAAATTGCCGGCAATGCCAGCAGGTTCATCGCAAAAGCGCCGGGCTCTATGTTCATTATGCTTCCAACAATCAACGCGACAACAAGAACGCAGACGGAAATGATTCCTTTCAATCCCAGAAATGCCAGCGGGTCGATTTTCTTCATCCCGGCAGAAAGCAGTTTCTTCTCGATGCGTTCCAAAAAACCGCTTGGAGTGTAATTGCCGAGCGAGCCGCCGATTTTTGTAAACACAGGCACCAGAACTCTTTCAGAGAAAGATTTCGACATCTCTATCTCTTCTAGCGAGATTCCGTCCTGCGTCGTATCCAGAGCCTTTACGCGCTCGTCCATTGATTTCTTCTTTGACCTTGAATCCAGAGCGCTTGCCACAAACGTGGCTATCGAACCGAATATCATCAGAGCAAGAATCGTTTTCATATCGTTCACACCTTAATATTTATAATTTTCTTTATGAGGAATATGCCAATTAGTTGCGTTGTCACGGCGGCCACTATAAGAGTTCTGCCCACCTGCCTTGTGAACAACATCGAGATGTATTCGGGATTGATCGCGTACAGGAAAAAGCCAAGCCCGACCGGCATAAGGCTCAAAATCATGCCCGACAACCTGCCCTGCGCGGTCAGAGTTTGAATCTGCCCTTTGATTCTTACCCTCTCTCTTATAGTGTGCGCAATCTTGTCCAGTATTTCCGAAAGGTTCCCGCCGACTTCGCGTTGAATATTCACGCATGTCATCACAAGATCAAGGTCTTCGTTCTCAACGCGCGACACAAGCCGTTCAACTGTCTCCTCAAACGACATCCCAAGCTTGATTTCCTGAATCATCTTTTGAAACTCTTCGGAAACCGGAGCCGGAAGCTCCCGCGAAACAAGGTCTATCGATTGAAGAAAACTGTATCCTGACTTCAAGGAGTTTGATATCAGAGTTACCGCGTCGAGCAATTGACCCGCAAACATTTTTTTTCTGGCCGCCTGCCTGCGTTTGAGCATTATGATGGGAAAAACCGCTCCCGCCGCCATGACAATCACAGCCAATGAAGCGTTGCCGTACGCAAGTAGAACAAGCATAGCCGGAAGCGCGGCGAACATCGCTACCATCACCAAAAACTCGGAAGCTTTCAAAGACCAATTGGCTTTTGCCAACTCTCTTTTCACCGCGCTTGTCAAACTCATTCCGCGAATGGCTCCGTCCATCGCCGCGAAAAGGCTCTTCACTTCTTTCTTTTTTTCAGGCGTTGCGGCTTCGGCATAGGCGGCGCGAAGCCTGTCCTTGAGCATTTTACGCCTGCCCGCCGCGACAAGAGCGATCGCCGTCTGCGCGCTCAGCGCGCCTATCGCCAGCACGAGTATTGCGGTTAGCGCCGCGCTCATATTCCTTCCTCATTTCTGGTGAAATACCGATAGTGGCAGCTTTATTCCGTTCACTTTGAACTTCTCCACGAATTTCGGCACTATTCCCAACGCCTTGAACTCTCCGACTATGCCTCCGTTTTCACCCACGCCCTTCTGCTGGAACTTAAAAATATCCTGCAGCGTGATTATTTCATTTTCCATGCCCGCTACCTCGGTGATATGAGTGATTCTTCTCTTTCCGTCTCTCATCCGTTCTTGATGAATAATCAAATCTATCGCCGAGGATATCTGTTCCCTGATTGCCCGCAACGGAAGTTCCATTCCGGCCATCAGAACCATCGTCTCCAATCTGGCAAGCATGTCTCTCGGCGAGTTCGAGTGACCGGTCGTAAGCGAACCGTCGTGGCCGGTATTCATAGCCTGCAACATGTCCAAAGCCTCGCCGCCCCGGACTTCGCCAACGATTATCCGGTCCGGCCTCATTCGCAGACAGTTCCTCACGAGGTCTCTGATGCTTATTGTTCCCTTGCCCTCGATGTTCGGGGGCCTGCTCTCCAGAGTGACGACATGCTCCTGTCTCAATTGAATTTCGGCTGCGTCCTCGATTGTCACGATGCGCTCATCCGAAGGTATGAACGAGGAAAGCACGTTCAGCGTGGTGGTTTTTCCGGAGCCGGTTCCTCCCGATACGATTATGTTCATACGCGCTTCTACACAAGCCTTCAGGAGAGCGGCGGTCTCAGCCGTCAATGTCCCGAACCGTATCAAATCCTCAACCTGCAACGGGTCTTTTGAGAACTTCCGAATTGTCAGACACGGCCCTACCAGAGACAGCGGAGCTATGACCGCGTTTACGCGCGACCCGTCTTTGAGCCGCGCGTCCACCATCGGAGACGATTCGTCTATTCTTCTGCCAATCGGGGAAACAATCTTTTCTATGATTCTGAGCACGTGCGCGTTGTCTCTGAAAACCATATCGGAACGAATGATTCTGCCTTTTCTTTCCACATACACATTCTTGGGGCCGTTGACCATGATTTCCGATATCTCCGGGTCTCTCACCAAAGGTTCTATCGGCCCCAAACCCATAACTTCGTTGCAAAGTTCGTCCAACAGTCCATCCCTGTCGGCGTTAGTCATCAGGCAGTCGGATTCGCCCAACGCGTTCTCCAGAGCGGTGAATATCGCTTTTCTCGCTCTTTCTTCAGGCACATCTCCATAAAGTATCTCTTCTCCAAGCTCTTCAATAAGACACTCCAACGCTTTTTTTCTTATGTCAGTCATCGCCGCAGACTTCTTTTTTGCGCCGAGTTGAGCCGATGCGACCGCCTGTTGTTGTGACGGCCCGCTTTTTTCAGTTGTCGTCTTCACTCTGTCAAGAAGTCCCATAACCGCCTCCCTCGCCGCCTGTCGTCTTTGTTATGTTTTACGATTCGAGATTTTTAATAAGAGTCTTCTTGTTTTTAGCGCTTCCAATTTTTAAAAAGCTCAAGAATGAAGCTTTGGCGGCGGCCACGGGAGCGGTTTCTCCGGCGTCTTCCGCCATCTTTCTGACCGCCTTTGAGAATTTGCTTCGAGGATATGAAATCACCGCCGGAATTCCAGTGTTTATTGAAGGGACCACCACATTTCCGTCGCTGGGAATGCTGTAGTCCATCTTTCTTTTGCACAATTTCTCAATGTCATTCCCGCTTATGCCCGACTGGCTATCGGACCTGTTGAGGATTACCTTGATTTTCTCCGGCGGATATTCCAGAGAGCGCGTCATCACATCCAACATGCCTTTCAAATCTTTGACAGCAAGTATTATCGGAGTGAGCACGATATGAATAACGTCGCTTTTGTCCAAAGCGGCGAGAGACACGTCGTGAAATGAAGCGGCCGTGTCGATAATGATATATTTGAACCTGTCTGTTAACGCTTCTACTATTGATTTCACGTGTTCGCCTGTGACCAACTCGCTCTCTTCCGGCTTTTGAGGCGACGCCAGCAGAAACACATTCTCGTCTCTTTTGAGCAGATAAGAGTCTATTTCATCTTCGATTTTCGAGCCTGAAGCAATAAGGTCTGAAATTGAAGCGCGAGGCTTCAGATTCATAATCAAAGCCAAATCTCCAAATTGAAGGTCAAGATCAAGAAGGCATACACGGCAATTTTCACGCTGCGCCAACGAAATGGCGTAATTAACTGCAAGCGCGCTTTTCCCAGCGCCACCTTTCGTGCTGAAAAAAGTGACTACTTTCCCCGGAGTCCCGCCTGTTTCAGGTTCTTCAATCTTTTTCCCATGCGAATCGACTTCGATTTTTCTGCCCTCGTTAGCTCTATTCAACAAATCTCCAATTTCTTCTTTTCCGACCTGTCCGGCAATGAAGTCCCTGCCGCCGGCTCTCATCGCGGCTTTCATGAGAATCGGATCATTCTGTCGAGAGATAAAAACAGCGTACAGGCCCAGCTTGTCGAAATTCACGCCGTTTCCGTTAAGAGAGGGATTGAATTCCTCAATGTCGATAAAGACAATATCGAGCAAAGACCGCGACGCGGCTTTTTTCAAGTCCTCCATATTCTGAAGAGGAGACAGAAGTTCGACATTGTCGAAAGCGGCCACAGATTCGTTTAAATCCGTCCACGCTCTGGAACTGACCACCGCCGCCATAATTTTCCTGTCCATTGCGTCGGCTCCTTTCAGTAGATTTCGGTTTCCGCGGCGCCGCTCGATTCGGCTTTTTGGAGCGTTGTTTCTTCTGCTGGAACTGCGAACGCCGCGTCGTCAGGCCTGTCCAATATTCTTGGTGTGATAACTATCACCAATTCGCTGGTGGTTTTCGACGTTCTATTCTTTTTGAAAGCTTTTCCGATGAGCGGGATGTCTCCGAGCAGCGGAACGCTGCTTTTGTATTCTATGCTGTCGTCTCTGTTGAGACCGCCGATTATTACTGTTTCGCCGTCCGCCACTCTGACCTCTGACATCACTTCCCGCGAATTGATAATCGGAGCCGCGTTGCTGCTGGACGATTCGGGGTCGCCAACCCATCCCGACACGTTACTGACTTCAGGCTTGATCCACAGAGTGATAGTTCTGTCATGTCCCACCCTCGGAGTCACGGCCAGTATGATCCCAGTGTTGACGTATGTAAAAGAAACAAGCCCTTTGTCGTTGTCTCTGGAGGCCACCGGGAGTTTTTCTCCCGCGAGTATCCATGCGGTCTTTCCGTCCAGCGTCGCGATTTTAGGATTAACTAACGTTCTTCCAACGTTTTCAGATCTCAGCGCGTCGACTGTTATTGAGAACCTTTTAGCAAGATCCGTAAACGTGTCGAAAGATAGATTAAAGGATTCGTCGCTTCCGGAAAGGTCGGAGTTCATAGCGCCGTCGCCCTGTTGCGCCAGCAGCGACGCGCCTAGCCTCTTCAGGTCGTCTTTGGTGACTTCTATCACTTTAGCTTCGATTAGCACCTGCCTCAGCGGCCTGTCGATTTCGTCGAGCATCATCCGCGCGGCGTTCAAGTCGCTCTTGTTCCCCTGCATCAGCACTCTGTTCCTCGGAACATCGACATGGAATCTTTTCTCTCCAAGTATCGGAGAAAGCATCGCCTTGAGACTCGCCATGCTTTCTTCGTCCGTCTCGATTTTGAGTCTGCTGACCGACTCGTTGTACTGAGTTCTGGCAAGAGTGTAATGCTTCAGCGGATACACCATCTGTTCAAGTTCCGATGATTCGCTCGACACCCTCACCTCATACTCTTCGGGCATGGCGTTGCCTCGGCTCCATATCGTGAGAGTGGTGATCCCGGCTTTCTTTGCGTTCAACAATAAGCTGTCTGGCCTTCCGCTGAATATTTGAACGTCCGCCACTTCCGGATTGCCGACAGCGACATGCTCGATGCCCTCAACTTTCACTATTTGCGTCTCTCCCGTGTACAGTTCCAGCGTTATTGCCGCTGCCTGCGCAAAGCAAGCCGACATGCACGCGAATGCTAACGCGAATCCGATGGCAAGATATCGTCTGTTCATTTTTGTTCGCCTCTCTTTGCGGCATATTTGAAGCCGGATTCATCCGAAATAGCCACAACTGTCGATTCGACGCCGCGAGTAATCTGTATCTTTCTTTCGTCGGTTGCGGCAAGGTCCGGGGAAACCGTTTCTTTCGGCTCCGCTTTCCGTGCGACAGAGCTTTTGTCCGACGAAGCGATTCCCGTCGCCTTTGCGTCGGCGTTATTCTTCTTTGCCTTGAAACCTGCCTCTTTTGCGATGTCGTCGAAAACCACATGCTTCATATCCGTCCGCGTCTCCGTTTCCCTAGGAGAATGAAGAGCGAGTTTGAGTCGTCCAACTGATTCGGCATATATCAGTTTCGCGCAATCGTCAGGAGCGGCCGCCAGAGTGACGGACTGGTAGCCTTTAATATTGTCGGTCGCGCCGCTTACCTTGCCGAGCGGCCCGTCCGCCGGCTCCTCCTGCTCTATCATCGTGTCCGTCGCTAAAACAAGCGTTTTCGGCAAGAGCGTAAACGACACTCCTTCGCCTGCGGTCTGATCGTCAAAAAACACCATCACGTCCACATAATCCCCGGGGCGCAGCATATTCCCAACAGCGGTAGTGACCGAAGCGCTGATAGTTATCGCTCTCATGCCTTCGGCCAGAACAAAACTCAGTTCGGACGACGTTTTTATGTCGCTGATATTGGGCTGTAGGATATATTGGCCTTTGACAAGCCTGTCGCGGGCGATACGGCCGACTACAGTTTCCTTCGATTCCACGCACAACGGATGCGCCATGTCTGATGGAACGCTGGTTTCATAGAGCATCTCCTCAGTCAACGGAGAACGAATTCCAATATCCGTCGCGGCGACGACGCATTTTTTCATCGCATTGCTCGACGTTCCTTCAAGTTCCTCAGCGGCAGGCTTTTTGAACCAGTTATTTGAATAAGCCAAGAATATGCCTGCCGCCGCCAACCCTATAACCAGAGATATCAACAATGTTTTTTTGTCTCTTAACATGGTCTGTTCCTCTTTTCAGTTGACGAGCCTGACAAATCCGGGCTGCCCTTCCACCACTCCTTCAATCCACATTCTCCATACGGATGTGTCCTGAAGGCCTGCCGTGTATGTCGCGGTCCAGTTGCCTCCCGCATATGCTGACGGTATGTCTATCGAGTCGAACGACCATTTCCCGTCGCTGGAGAGACTTCCCGGCCATTCACCTTGAAGAGTGTCGCATCTATATATGATTGATTTAGAGCCGACATCGGTGTCGAAGTTGCCGATGTGCATTTTCGCTCCCGCCGCCTCAGGCTTCACATATCCCAGTCTTATCGTCACGACTCCCTTGTCGTTGAAGTTTATCGGCAACGCTCCCACGGCGTTTATGCTTGTCCCATTGTCGGGATTGAAAGTCGCACTCGAAGGGCCTGCGCGCAGATTGAATCCGTTCTCGCTAGAACCGTTCGCGCTTGTCACGTTCAGCCTGTAGTTTCCTGTTCCATAATCATTTATGTTTATAGAGAAACCGTTTGGAGAAACCCATTTCATGTCCGTCCAACTGACATCCGGCCCGTACTCTGCGCTGGCGATCAGAACGTCGTCAGAATAGTCGTTAGGCGTGTCGTCCGGAGCATAAAGAGAATATACGGTGGTGTTCCTGCGGTTGCTCGGTTGCGGGTGTGGATTAGGCGGCGCGCTCCTGATTTCATCTACCCGCACTCCCGGATACGCGTCGTCTCCTCCGTTGTTATAAGTGTCAGGATCAAACACCTCCACTTTAACGGTGTTCGTTCCGTTTCGTGAATAGTAGTCGCTTGGGACGTTTATCGAGAAATTGTATCCGCCTGATTTGTATTCGGGATTCGCAGAGCCGTTGTTCAACCATTTCGCGCTGTACGGGTCTCCGTATGTGTAGTATGCGTAAGGCCCGAATACTGACAGCGTCATAATTCCGTTCGCGCCGTACTCGCCGCCTCCGTTTATGTCCATCGGCACGAATGTGTTGTATTCAGCGGTAGAGGAAACCGTTACCGTCGCCCGCCTCTTTCCAATTATGGGAGCGAGGAAATGTACGGTCTGATTGGAAATTTCAACGACATACCAGTTGGAAACCGTCGGATGTGTGAATGAATTCACTGCAACATCTCCGACGCCGTGAGCGAAACCGTTTCTAGCCGAGTAATCTTGGGCCACCGCGCCGGCGAGTTGTTCATAAGGAAGCTCCCAAGCGGCTGCCAGCGCCGCCGCGTCCGCCGCGTGCTGCATGCGCGCTTTGAGTGAGTATGCGCGGCTCAGATCGAACGCCAATGCGGCCGCGCCGAGTATCACTCCCAGCATCGCCAGATATAGCGTAAGGCTCTGTCCTTTTTCATGCGCGTTTTTCATATCTTCAGCCTCAGTTGGCTCTTTCATATCTGAATTCGGATGACACCGTCAGCGTTTCAGGAATCCCGAATCGCGAAAACCCGACCATAGATATATACGGTTGATTCGAAATCGCGACTTTGATAGAACGAGCGTTCGCTAAGCTCGGCGCAAAGACAATCGTGATTCTTCCGGCGATGTCTTCTTTCTGCGCTGCCGGAAGACTCGCCATTCTGTTTATAACTATGTTTTTGACCTCGTTTTCTCTCGTTGAATAGTTGACGCTCCAATCGTTTATAACCACAGCCTCGCGCGCTCCCTCTCTGACTGCGTTTGAAAACGTCGTCTGCGTCCACATGAGAAAACCCCATTCGAGCATTCCGAGAAGAAGGATCAGTATTACCGGCAGCACTATCGCGAACTCCACTATCGCCTGTCCTTTTTGATTCATTCTTCTCATAAGTATCACGCCCGATCAAAACAACGAGAGAGGCGCGACAAGAATCGCCACAGCCGTTCCGGCGGCTATCGCCACTGCGTATGGAATGGCTTTCGACGAATCCTGCGCGTCCATGCGCGCGACGCTCGCGCTTCCTTGCCCAATCGTGAGACACATGTTTTTGATTTGATTTATCGAAGCTTTTCTTTTTGATTGTGTATTCAGCGACAATGCGGCGATTATTCCTCCCGCTATGCCTCCTGCCACAAAAACGACGAATACGAATTCAGGGCCTTTCAAAGCTCCTATCGCGGCAAGCATCTTCAGATCGCCGCCTCCGATTCCTTTCAAAATAAACGGCAAAGCCATCATACCCGTTGCTAATAGTATTCCATATAAAGAGAACATCGCTCCGCTCGCGCCGTCGTTTAGAGCGTTCAATATCAACCCCGACAGGATTGCCGGCATTGTCACGGCATTATGAATTTTTCTCAGTTTGATATCGGTTGCCACTGATGCGGCTACTAATACCGCAAGCGCGATGTTTATTGTCAGAGGCCACATAACAAGGACTCCTGTTCTAAAACGAGCAGGGCCGCCGGTTTTAGCCGGCGGCCCTTTTTCCACCCCGTTAGTGCGGGTTTGACAGCTCGTTGCCTGCGCTCGTGAACACCGCTTCGATCTGACCGCGGAAGATTACCAGCACCGCGATGATCACCACGGACACGAACGCTATGATGAGCGCATACTCTGTAAGACCCTGACCACGCTCATCACTCCACAGGCTCTTCAGCAAGGCGAGCATTCTGATCACCCCTTTCTGATGAGCCGAAGTCCTTGGTTTCCGCCCCTTTCATCGGAGCGCCTGCTATTATTCCCGGCGCTCCGCAGGCGAAACCCCCCGTTCCGGTTTCGCCTTCTCGGAAACTTCGGCAGCTCGGCGGGCTTGACCTTTTCCTTCTCTTCTTCCGGCTTTAGCCCCGTAGCTTTGCGTCGCCGTCTTTCGACGGGTTTGCCTTTTCGGCTTCGACTATGTTATTCCCGTTTATCGCGCGCTTAAACATGACGCTTGTCACTTATTTAAAAAGCCCATCCGCGCGCTTAACTCAAGTTCAGCCATTGACTGCCGCCTTGCTTAGCCGCGATTATCGTTATTTAATATTTTGCTGAATAGTTAACAGAGCCGCCAAAGCTCTTTCTCCAGCGCGGGGATTGTCTCCCTCTATCACGTCTACAATAACTCCCTGTTTGTCTATTATGAATATCGTCGGTATCGTTTTCACATTGTATGAAGCGCCGGTCTTCACGACATCGTCTTCCAAAAATATCATCGACTCGCCCTGTTCTTCTCTTATAGCTTTCAACTCGTCCTTCTGACTCGGACCGTATATCGACGATAATCCGATTGTCACGACTTCTCCGCCGGATTCTTTGAAAGCTTCCACGGCGCTTTTCAAATTCTTCAGCGTCCTCTCCGCGGTGGTTTGATAAGGATGCCAGAATAGCAAAGCTATCGCAGCCTTCCCCTTATATTGCCCTATCGCAACCTTCACCGGCGAAGAATCCGACAGGCTAAGCTCGGGAGCCGGAGCGTTTATCATGCTTCTCAACTCTTCGTCTTCGATATAAGGATATTTCTGAATCTGCGGAATCCTCTTTCCTTTCCTGATCATATCCAAAGCCTGAACAAGGCTGATATCCCGCGTCGGCTTAATCGCGTCATACATCACATGCGAAGCCAATCGTCCTTCCTTGTCGATAATCGCGAACGATGGGACATAATACGCGCCGAATCTTCGTGAGATCGTCATCTCCGCGTCGAACATAACTTGTATGGAAAGCTTATGCTTCGCCATCGCCAGCTTTACCACGTTGGCATTCTCAACGCCCATCGGAACGACTGTTATAAATGCGGTGTCTTTTTCTCGTTTTTCATCTTTCATGGACTTTATCACATAATGAAAATGCTCCGCGCACAAATCGCACGTCGGCATCCAGAAACCTATTACAACATTCTTCTTCCCTCTGAAAGAGGCGATATCTATGTTCTTTTTATCCAACGACGGAAAAGACTCTAGCTCCACCAGTTCGCCCTCGTTGAACTGGCTTATCAGGGTCATTGCCATTGCAAACGATGATATTGTCGAAATGACCAATATTGACATGGCAATTAATAATAGTTTTTGTTTCAAAACGTCTACCGTAATGAGCCGATTTTCACCTGTGGCTCAGTCTCTCTCTTCATATTCGTTGAAAGCCTTTAACAAATCCTCATCGGCAAGTATTTCGTCGCAATAAGAAAGCGCGGGCGCATCGTAGCAATTCCGAACAAGAAGCACTTTGAAATTCTCCACTCGCTCTCTTGTCACCGGATGCGTGCCGAAATATTTTGATATCGACGCGTTCCCCTGCTCGTATTGATTCTCAAGAGACTGCCAGAATTTCCATGCGGCCCTAGGGTCGTATCCAGCCTGCCACATATACAACAGGCCTCGCCTGTCCGCCTCTCTCTCATGCTTCCTGCTTTGTTTTGAGTAAAGAGCCGTTCCGGCGACATCGCCCGCGAACCCCCCAATGGCATCTGCGGCCACAGAAGAAACTATCCGCGTGAAAAGACTCCTGCTGATATGTTTTGCCGCTAGATGCGCCAACTCGTGTCCGCACACCACCGCCAGTTCGTTTTCGTCTCTGACGAAATCAACCATTCCCATCAAGAAAGTCACATTGTTGTCGCTGTCGGCGTACGCGTTAATCTCTGGAGATTTATCAAGTTTTACGCTCTTCAAATTGTCCGGCCTTTCCATATACTGCTGCATCGAAAGGCATACCCGTTCCACTTGCTGCCTTGCTCTTTCTTCTTCCGCGCTCAGTTTATCCTTCGCCAATGAATTGACGGAGACGCAAAATAGGCTCAATATCAGCGCCACATAAGCCGTCAGTCTTTTCATATCCATCACATCCATTCACTTTGTTCTATTATATTATAATGACTCCTTCGCATCGACAATCTCTTCAACATAATGACATCATCCGGGCGTAACTTGCATAAATGGTTAAAAACAATATATTTTACTCTTATCAGCATGGTCTCCCTCAGCGCTCCTAGGCGCTTTTGAAGACAAATGAATGAGGCGATTTGAAATATATCGTAAGGAAATCAAAGCTTTCAGGGTCGGCGGACATCCCCGGCTCAAAATCCCACACCATAAGGGCTTTGTTTTTCGCCGCTCTTGCCGCTGGCGAGAGCGTGATAAGACAGCCTCTCGAATCCGCTGACACTTCGGCTGCCACATCTGTGTGCAAATCATTGGGCGCAGGAATATCCTTCTCCTGCGGAGACATTAGAGTCAACGGTCTTGACGGCTCTATCAAAGGCGTTCGAACTGAAATTGACACTTTGAATTCCGGCACTTCTATGAGCATCGGCATCGGAGCAGCGGCAATCGCTGAAAACAGCGACATCACTCTTACCGGCGACGCCCAAGTGAGGAAAAGGCCCGTCGGAGAGTTGGTTTCAGCATTAAACAATCTAGGATCGGACGCAGCCTGCGTCATGGAAAACAACTGTCCGCCTGTTAGAATAACCCGTCCCATAAAAGGCGGAAAAACCTCATTGCGCGCTTTCTCCTCTCAGTATCTCACCAGCCTTTTAATGTGCGCTCCCTTCGCGGGCGGAGACACCGAAATAGAGGTCGTTGAGCTTCTTGAAAAACCATACGTGGGTATGACTCTTTGGTGGATGGACAAACTGGGGCTTTCTTTCGAACGCAACGGGTATGCCTATTTCAGAATCGCCGGAAGACAGCGCATTAAGGGTTTCACGCAGAGAATTCCCGGCGATTTTTCTTCAGCCACATTTTTTGCTGCAGGAGCCGCCATGACTCAGTCAGAAATCGTTCTCGGCGGGCTTGATCTCAGCGACGTTCAAGGCGACAAAGCCGTTCTTTCCATCCTCAGCGCGATGGGAGCGGAAACCCTTCAAGTCGAAGGCGGAGTTTCAATACAAGGACGAGGCTTGAAAGGAGCCGAGTTCGACCTGAACGACACCCCCGACGCCCTTCCCGCTTTAGCGGCCGCCGCCTGCGCTGCTGACGGAACTACCCGCCTTATCAACGTCCCACAAGCGCGCATTAAAGAAACCGACCGCATCGCAGTCATGAAGTCGGAACTGTCAAAGATGGGCGCGGATATTCAGGAACTTCCGGACGGTCTGGTTATTCGCGGGAGCGCCCTTAAGGGCGCGACTGTTGACGGCCATAGCGACCACAGAGTCGTGATGGCCCTCGCTCTTGCAGGGCTTGTCGCCGAAGGAGAGACCATAATAACCACCGCTGAATCAGTCGCCGTGACTTTTCCCAATTTCGCGGATTTGATGATCAAGTGCGGCGCAGACATTGCTATCGAACAATAGCGCCGCGGTTCTGTTCCGATATTTTTTAGACTATTATGCAAAATACAGTCGAACAAAAAAACATCGCGCAAAAACCCGTTTCAGAACGCATCGCCGTTTTGGCTCTCTCTATGATTATCGTATTTGCCGGGTTAGTTTTGTACCACAGAACCTTCGACGTCCCTTTCCTTTATGACGATAACGACATAATCCTCCGTCCGCAAACATATGATAATTTCATCAACGCTAAAGATGTTTTTTCGAAGGAATACTTTGACCGATTCGGCGAACGCACGTACAGGCCCATGCCCACCCTTACTTTCTTTTTTGATCGGGCTTTGTGGGGAATCAATCCCGCCGGATATCATGCTTTCAACACGGCATTGCATATATTCGCTTCGCTTGCCTTGTTTTCGGTCTTGCTGGCGATGCGGATGGGCCGCGCCCCTTCATTTCTCGGTTCACTTCTTTTTCTAGTCCATCCGCTTCATACGGAGGCGGTCATTCTCGCCTCCAATAGAGAGGAACTGCTTTTTGCGCTCTTCTATCTTCTAGCTTTTGCATCTCATATCCGAGGCGGCAATAAATCTCTGACAATTTCTCTTCTTTTCTTCTTATTGTCGATGTTTTCAAAAGAAATGGCGGCTTCATTCCCCGTCGCAATCATCGCATACGATTGGTATCTCGCATCGCCGCAGGAGAAATTGTTTTCTCTTTTGAAGCGGCGCGCCGGATACTATTTGCCTTTTTTTGCCATCGTCGGATTATTCTTAGCTCTGCGCTATACGTTTATGAACAACTCTGAGGGCGCGGCTGAATATATCGGAGGAAGTCCTTATTCGACATTCCTTACAATGTCCAGCGTTTTTTGCCGGTATTTGGGGCTTCTTGCCGCTCCCGTTAGACAATGCGCAGACTACGTTGTAGAACCATTGACTTCGCTTCGCTCTCTCTACGCGTTTTTGTCAGTGGCGGGACTCATCTCATTCGTGTCTATGTCTTTCGCTCTAAGAAAAAAACAAAGCGTCATCGCATTTTCAATGATCTTTTTTGTCGTTTCGTTGCTCCCGGTTTCAAACATCATACCGTTCGGAGCGGCAATGGCTGAAAGATACATGTACGCTCCAGCTATTTCATTGAGCATTGTGGCAGCCGCCGTAATTTCAACAAAAAGGATAAAGATATTAAAACACATCTTGGTTTCATCAGCTATCGTCGTTTTCTTCTCCATGACCGTGACGCGAGCCTCGGTGTGGCAGAACGATTTTTCGCTCTGGGAAGACACGATAGAATGCGCGCCCCGCAGCGCCACCGCTCACATGAACTTGGGCAACGCTTTCTTTAAATCAGGCCATCCCGAAAAAGCGCTTGAGCTATATGAAAAAGCTCGATCATACGGTGAAAAACGCAATCTTTCAAAACTTCACTACAACATCGGTCTGGCTTCCAGATCTATAGGACGCAACGCTGAAGCCGAATCTTCTTTCAAAGAATCCATCAATCAAAAACCTGACTTCGCGGAACCGTCATACCATCTCGCAAAAATGGCGGCACAGTCAGGACGCCTCGAAGAAGGCTTGGTAATTCTTGAAAACGCAATATCAGCAGACCCGACAAACGCGCTGTCCAGATATGTGACGGCAAGATATTTGGCGGAGAATTTCCCTGACAGGCGCAAGGAATACGCCGCTCATCTTGAAAAAGCCTTTGACCTGAATCCCGGTTCGGCCCTTTACGCCGCCGCGCTTGGAGACGCATATTTCAAAAACGGCGATTATGACAAAGCTGAAAAGGCGCTTCTCAAAAGCGTAGACATTGACCCTGACATTGAGATTTCCTATCATATTCTCTTGCAGTTATACATAAAAACCGGCAGAGACGGCGATGCTGCCCGCGCCGCCGCGGAACTGAGACGACTTCTTGACAAACAATGAAGGCACAAGCGACAGACCTTCTGTTCAGAACGGCGTTCCGGTTCGACTCGCCGGCTCTATTAAATCGGAACAAATATCGATCGCGCTGATTTCATGTTTCATCTTCGTCGCGTTTACAATGATCAGCCACAGGTCGTTTCTTGACAACGAAAGCGCTCGGCTGGATCTGGCTTATTCGATTGTGTTAAGCGGCAATTTGAATATTGATGAATACCACGAAAATACAATCGACAAGGCTTTCAAAGACGGACATTATTATTGCGACAAAGCGCCCGGACTCTCTCTAGCCGCGACCCCGCTTTTATTCGCCGGAAAAACGCTTTTCCCGAATCGCATTTGGCATCCGGGCGACCCTGCGGCAAATTATTTGCTCATTCTTATTCTGATTTCTCTGCCGTCCGCCATCGTTATTCCGCTTATGGCAGCCGCTGTGAAAAAAATCACCGGCGGCTCAGCCATGTTTCCGCTGTTCGCATACGCTCTCGGCTCCCTCGCTTTCCCCTACTCCACCCTCTTCTACGACCACCAGTTCAGCGCCGTTCTCCTGACCGCAGCTTTTTGTGTCTGGCTTTTAAGGGCGGACAACCACAATAACGAAAAACCTTTCATCGGCGCTCTCGGCGGATTCCTTATCGGATACGCGGCTATTTCCGAATACCCTAGCGCTGCACCCGGAGCCGTCCTTTTTTTGACATGGCTTTGGACGTCAAAATCTTGGAAATCGTGGGCGTTTTTGTTCGCAGGCTTAGCGATTCCGTTGATTATGCTTGCCGCATACAATAACGCCGCGTTCGGACATCCGCTGAAGATAGGTTACTTTTTTGAAGCGCATCCTTACTTCGGCAAAGGCATGGGACAAGGCCTCGGCGGAGTGACTTATCCAAACCTTGCCTCGCTGGCGAAACTAGTGGCGGCTCCTCAGAGGGGTTTGCTCTGGGGACAACCCCTGATTCTTTTGGCCGTACCCGGAGCCGTCGCCTTATTCCGAGTCAAAGGACTGCCCCGACTCGCGTGCGCTTTGATGGTTTCTTTTTTCCTCGCAAGACTGTTGATCAATGCCTCATACTATGAGCCTTACGGCGGTTTCTCTCCGGGACCTCGTTTTCTTGTCGGCTCTTTGCCGTTTCTCGCCATTCTCGCCTGCGTCGGATGGCTTCGTCTGCCCGAAATAACTCTCGGCGTCGCCGGAGGAGCCGGGCTGTTCTCGATAGCGAATCATTTCACGACTTCCGCTATCGACCCGCATGTCCCGCAATTGTTTCAGGCTCCCATTTTTCACTACATCATTCCTTTGATGATAAGAGGTTTCGAGCCGAACACGCTGCTTCACGGACTGTATGCGGGATTAGTCGCTCCTCTGACAATCATTATTGCGGCGGGTTCGTGGATTATTCTGCGCGACATTCCTCGCGGTTTTCGCTCGGATGAAACAGTCGGCATCGTCGTCGGTTTTCTGGCAATGTCGGCTCTTTTCATGTCAAGCGCGATTATCCTTGAGCCTTCCGCCTCGGAATCATCTTACTATCTTGGAGCCGCCTTCAATAGAAACAAACAATATCGGCAGGCGTCAGAGCAGTTTATGATGGCCGTGTCCGAGCGACCCGATTATGAGAAAGCATGGCACGGACTCGGAATTGCGGAAATAAAACGCCGAAACTATAATGAAGCGATTGAGAGCTTCGGGAGGGCTGTGGAGCTTAATCCTTCAAGCGTACAGAATAGAATCAGCTTGAGCGCCGCGCTTCTCATGTCAGGAAGACTTGAAGCCGCCACAAACGCGCTTCAACCGGCGCTCGACGCTTTTCCGGACCATCCCGATGTCCGTTCTCTACGCTTAACTATCGAGAGCCTGTCTCGCGTCAAACAACATGGACAACGATAACAACAGACAATCAACCCCATTCAACAGATTGCTGACTATTTTATTTCTTTTTGTCGGCATAGCCGCGGTTTATCACGGCGCTTTGGACAACCCTTTCCTATGGGACGATGTTCATCTTATCGAACAAAATCTTTTCATTCAGAACCCGGACAATTTTGCAAAAATATTCACTCGCGAGTATTTCTCCCAAACAGCGGAAATCAGCTATCGCCCTGTCGCTACAATGTCTCACATGCTTAATTATGCTCTCTGGGGCAGCCAACCCGTTGGATGGCATTATTTCAATCTCGCCGTCCATCTAATCAACGCCATGCTGGTTTTTCACTTGGCATTCGTCGCTCTTGGAAGGCCGTGGCTCGCCACTGCGGTTTCTCTTTTGTTCGCTTTGCATCCCGCGCAAACCGAACCCTTGAATTGCGTCACATTCATAGAAGACCCCTTGTGCCTGTTGTTTGTCATGCTCTCTCTTTCCTTCCTCATATCCACTTTTAATTCGACAAACATCGCCCGACGTTCGATCTGTCTGGCCCTTTCTGTCATATCTTTTCTTGTCGCTGTTTTCACAAAAGAAACCGCCGTTGCGGCTCCGGCGATTTTCTTCGCCTACATATATTTCGTTAAAAATGCAAAAGGCATAATCCCTGCCATCAAACTTTGTCTTCCTTACATCATCGTTGCCGCCGTTTATCTGGCAATACGCTTCGGCCCCATGAGGGGACCGGCCGAATCTTATGTTTTTCACGGCGGCGGCGCGGCGCAGACTTTCATTGTTATGATACAAGCATGGGCAGGCTATATCTCCATGATGCTGTGGCCTGCCAAACAATGCGTCGAACACGCTT
>JAKQBV010000632.1 GCA_029573925.1 bacterium | reverse complement strand
GAAAAATCGCCCGAAAACACAAAACAAAACCGGAAAAACCGGAAAATGTTTACCGGCATTCAAACCCGACGCCCAAATCACGAAATCAAAAATCACAATCGCTCAGAGTCTCTTGTTTTCGAGCACCTTTTCAACAGCGTCTTTCAAAGGGTTTTCCCCAATCGCCGAAGGCGAAAACATCTTCTAATATTTTTGTTTAGAGCGCGCGCAAAAACTCAGGGCGCAGATAGCGTTCCGGATTTTCAAGCGCGCGGTCGATTACTCCTAGCAGTTTGTCGCGGTCGCTAGACAGAACGCCTTTGAGCGGCAGATAGTTCGACGCATGGTTGGTGCGGAAAACGCAATCCGTCGTGTTGAGATTCTCAACAAGACCTCTTACCTCGCGGAGAACGCCCGCCTTGTCCGGCAGCGCGAAATCAGGCCCCATGGATTTGCAGAAATACTCTTCGAACGGTCCCAGCATCAACGTCAGCGCGCTTACGTAAGTCGGGTTCATTTCCGAGCAAAGAGAGGCGGTGTCTGCTATATGCGCTTCTGACATCTCTCTGCCGCCCAAGCCCAGAAGCACTGTGACGGACACAGGGAACCCCGCGTCCAGAGCCTTGCGCCCGGCGTCGAGAATCTCCGCGCGCGTCGCCCCTTTGTCCACCCGCGCAAGAACTTCATCGTTGCCGGACTCCACGCCGAGGTAAAGGATGTCCATGCCAGCGGCGCGAATTGCGCGAAGGTCGTCCATGCTCTTTATCAGCAGGTTTGAAGGATTGGCGTAAGAGGTGACGCGTTCGAGCTTGGGAAAATTGTCGTAGAGGAGTTTGAGTATTTTTAAGATTCTCTCAGTTCTTATCGCCATAGCGTCGCCGTCTGCAAGAAAGATGCGTGTGGTCTGAGGGGCGAGGCGGGCGCATTCGAGCGCGTCCTTCTCGAAGTCCTCGTGTTTCCTCACTCGGAATTGTTTCATCTTATACATTCCGCAGAACATGCATCGGTTGTGCGAGCACCCCAGAGTGGCTTGAAGTATGAGCGAATAAGCCTCGCTCGGCGGCCTGTACAGCGGCATATCGTAATCCATAGTCGTTGCGCCCCCCCGCGCAATTATATGGAAAAAGTTCTTGGTTATCCAGAAATAGTCGATCTCGCTCAAAATAAAGGAGAGGTTTTCTTTCAAGCTTAGATTAAGAAATATTGATGTAGTGGTTCAAAGTTGTCTTAATTAAAGACAGAAATAAAACAGCAGAGCAAAATTGCCCTTTTCACCAAATATTCAACTCTCTCAATGAAAAAAACCTATCAGTCAACTGTTCTATATTTCCTCCGTAAAGGTCTGTTCGATATAATATTGTGGTCATTCCACCCTCGGTTTTTTTCTTTTTTCCAATGAAGTAAATCTGTTTCGTGACGGGATGGATGTCAAAATTATAAATTGCATATCCTTTTATATCTGAATTTGTTACGATACCAGTTTTTATGTCAAGAATATGAATTATCTCATCTGGCAGATATTGAGAATTGTTGAATGATAAAAAAAGTGCTTTGTCGCTGTCTTCTAAAAAAACGATTTTCTCGCAACTTCTATTTTTTTCGCTCGAATACTCCGAGAGTAAATTGCCTTCCCAATCGAGCAAGACGAATCTATCATTGTTAGTTCCAGTGTCCACACAAGCGCCTATGTATCTCCCGTTTTGAGAAATCTCGAAAAGAGTATATTTCTCGCCTTTGTCACTCACAGCGCCCGTGCGACCTGTCTCTAAATCAAAGTATGCAATGAAGTTATCCGAGATATTTTTTGTTCGACAGAATCCGTATGTGTTTTCTTTACCTCTGCTTTGTAGAAACAGGATTTCTTTCCCATCTGGAGAAAGCCTCAAATTGTACTCAAAATTATCGTTGTTTGTAAGCTGATACTCAGTTCTTGTCTCAATATTGAGCGTCCAGATTTCATGGTCGTTCATGCTTTTGTGATAATCATCGTGACCTACTCTTCGAAAATAGAGGGTTTTTCCATCTGGGCTCAACAAAGGATAGTCGTCATATTTATCAAAACCCGTCAAAAGACGCTCTTCATCATTGCCGTTTGTAGATAAAGATACAATTTCTGCATAACCGTCTTTTAGGACAGCGTACAAGTATATTTTGTTCTTTGGATAGTACATCATGTGCACCTTATAACCTTCTTCATTTGTTATTTGAGTGGTTTCTGAACCGTCAGGCGACATTTTGAAAAACTGCGAACACCATCTGATTCTTTTCGATTCTTTGATTTGACAATTATTTTTTGCGTAAAGTATATTTGTTCCCGATTCAATTGTATTATTGCACGGCTGGTATTGGCTTTCGCAAGCCTCGCTTGAATATAAGTAAATGTTATATCCTTCTTGAACTATGGGGTTTTTGCTTTCATTAGCTTTTGCGTTATTACAACTAGACGCCAACAAAAAGGCAGAAACAAAGGCTGATAATAAAACGGTTCTCATTTGATTGTTTGTTCTCCTTATTAAAAAATGCTAGAAAAACTAATCGGTTGATTTAATGATGTTTCTATCCGTGAACCACATTTGTTTTCATCATTAGCGCCTGTTAATGAGCAACGCTTCATAGTAGCGATGAAAACGTATCAATCTAGAACATCGTCTGTATTCTCGCTGCGCGAGAAAACAAATGAAGTGAAAGATATAAGTATATATAAAACCTAGTCGATCCCATATAATACTATCATCTTATTTGCGCAATGACATTATATTATCTTAAAACGATTTTTACATCAAGGGAACATTCTCTTTTAGATATGAAAGGCGCGGAATCTGAAAAATATTGATATAATTATTCAGGTCGGAGGCGC
Organism: bacterium; assembly: GCA_029573925.1. Lineage (GTDB taxonomy): Bacteria > UBP15 > UBA6099 > UBA6099 > UBA6099 > UBA6099. The sequence continues at coordinate 959 of JAKQBV010000632.1, read as the reverse complement.
GTTGAGGAAATGAACATAGATGGTCGCACGGAGATATACGGGATAATCGGATGGCCGCTAGGGCACACGAGGTCTCCGGCGTTGCACAACGCGGCGTTCGGGCGGATGGGGATGAACGCGGCATATGTTCCGATGCCGGTGGCTCCGGGCGAGCTGAGGGCGGCGGTCGAGGGCGTCCGCGCGCTCGGTATTAAGGGTCTGAACGTGACGGTTCCGCACAAGGTAGAGGTCGCGCAGTATCTGGACAGGGTGGAAGGCGTGGCGGCGGAGCTGGGGGCGGTGAACGTGATTGTGAACAGGGACGGCGAGCTTGTGGGACATAACACGGACGTCGAGGGGTTCCGGCTGTCAATGGAAAAGAGCGGGGCGAAAGTGGAAGGAGCCGAGGTGGCTGTCCTAGGGGCCGGAGGCGCGGCAAGGTCGGTGATCAGGGCGCTTATTGACGCTGGTGCAGGGGGAATACATCTTTTCAACCGGACACTGTCCAAGGCGGAGGAAACAGCCGACGCGCTCGGCGGGGCGGACGCGGGGATAGATGTCCGCGCGTTTTCCGACGCGGAAGTTGACACAACAATCGCCGATTGTAGTATTATTATCAATGCGACCTCGGCGGGATTGAGAGCGGACGAAGAGCCGCCGATAAATCCCGCTCTGATAAGGCGGGGTCAACTGGTGGTAGACCTGATTTACGAGCCGTGGAAGACAAGGCTGCTCGAAGCGTCGGAAACAGCGGGCGCGACGACGGCTAACGGCTACGGGATGCTGGTCTTTCAGGCGTTCGAAGCGTTCAGGCTCTGGACGGGCCACACGCCTCCGCTGGACGCGATGTGGGAAGCAGGTCTCAGAGAAGGGCTTAACGGGTAAATGTTCACACCTGCGGGAAAACTGGGCAAGACCCTTATCAAGAAGAACCTCGTCACGCCCGCGCAGTGGGACGAGGCGATGCGAGCTGCCAAAGA
>JAKQBV010000376.1 GCA_029573925.1 bacterium | reverse complement strand
GTTTTAGAGACCATCAGCGCGATTAGTGGCAGCTTCGCTGTCTGTTTGGCGGGAGCTATTATTGCGATGAGTGTTATTGCGGCGTCTGCGGCAGCACAGGAATCGGTCGGATAGGAAGCAAAAGGCGCTGTAACCGTCAGCATGAAGGGCGTCGGCGGGGCGGCGGTTAAAGGCGCCACCGTTCAGATTATGTTGCCGGGTTCGGGCAGGACGGTTCCCGGTCAGGATGCGTTTCTCACTGTTGTCGACGGAGCGGACGGCGCTGACGCTGATGGAACGGTTGTTTTTGCGGCTGACATGTTCTCAGGAAAGATTAACGACGGCGGCAAATTCGAGATTTCAATTTTTGCAAAAGGTTACAAAGACTATTCAGGAAGCAACGCATACAAAGCGAATATTGATAGCAATGTTGTAATAGAATTGAAGCAAGGCGAAGATTCCGAGCTTTCACAGCCGAAACCCGGCGATATTGTAATATCTATAAACAATATAAAAGGCGAGCCTCTCCCCGGCGCGCTTGCGAAAGTTTATTTTCCGGGCGCTAACGGTTCTCTTGACAGACTGCCTAATATCCTTTTCGAGATGACCGAAGGCGACAAGAAGTACGACTCCGACGGGAAAGCGAACGGTACGTTCCATTTTAGGTCTGATTTGTTTAAGGCCTATATAAAGGATGGTCAGGAGTTCCAGATAAAATTGGAATTAAAAGGGCTTGAGTATAAAGAAGGCCCGATTAAATATGGAGAAAAGCATGTCAACAAAATTTCTATACAAACAAAATGAATACTTGTTTGGAGGTTGTGCTATGAAAAGACTGGCGTGTATCACTTTTGCGATCGCTATGCTTTTTGTGGGGCTGGCGACGACTCAATCTAAAGCCGCATTATGCGGAAGCGGAAATATCTGCGTGGTGTTGACCGATGAGTTTACCAACCCAATCATAGGCGACGCGGGTGTGCGGGTTGACATCGTAACTGAGGGCGGCAACGGGAATTATTTTTCGCCACCGAACTCGACGTGGCCGAACGTTTGCGACGGCACGACAGGCCTTTGCATGGATGATGATAATGTCGCTGACGGTGTGATAACTATAATGTCCACTAGTCTGGTAGGCAGTATTTTTGAAGCCGGAACTAACGACTATTCTGTCAAGATAGAATCGACTTCCGGTTATGTTAAATACCCTCTGACGATGTTTGATTATACGGCCGGCGCGGGCAATACAGTGACTACCGGACTTCAATATACCATTAAAGTGGTGGTTAAAGACCAATTCGGCAACGCGATAGCCGCAGACGGAGTGACTCCTCACAGCGTCACTATCGCTAATTCGACTTCATGCAACGGGACGTATGAAGACGGCGAAGCCACCGACATGGACGGCGCTAATGACGGTGTTATCTTTATTAAATGTCCGATAAACGGCAGCGACACTTTGGACCTGACTGTAAGCGCCGCCGGATTCGTTGACTATACCATCACGGGCGCGAATGTTTCCAATAACGCCCAAAACATTTTCAATTCTCTCAATCAATATTCATTAAGAGTGGCGTCGGGTTCGATTGAAGACGAACTTGGAAACCCCATAACCCCGGATAACAGCGCGGATGTCAGCTCGTGGTTCACGGCTTCAACAACGACGGTGAAGAAAGCCCTAGTGTCGAGCAACCACGTATATGTCGCCGCGACGGGCAACGCCAATCTGACGCTGAGATATCCGGGATACTTGCAAAGTGTTCTGACGGTGAACCCGAATACAACGGCGCAACAGGACATCGCGTACACCGCAGGGAACGCGCTAGATTTCCAGATAGTCGTAGATTCGACTGTGGCGGACGCCTATGAGGATGTTCTCGGCACGGACCTGACGGTTGACGACGACGAGACGTTCTATGTATGCGCGTCGGGCCAGACAACATTTAGCGGATGTGTCGGAGCCGCTGTGGCTGCGACGATAAAATTCAACGCGGACAACAAAGCATACATAGCTCCCGCCGTAGCGGTGGGTAACTACAAAGTGGCGGTGTCCAAACCCGGATACGCAGGCGTGATAGATACAGAAGGGGTAACGACAAATTGGACAGCCGCAGAAAATCCCGCCTTTAATGTAGCCGGAACGGACGCTTTCGGCTACCACCTTGTGGTTAAGGTTTACAATGAATTGAGCGTTGCCATCGCAGGCGCGACGGTCAGCCATAACGGAACGCCTTGCACGGTGGTCGGCGGAGTAGGATTGAACGAATACTACTGCACGACGAACACGGCAGGCCCGATTGCGGTTTCAGCAGCCGGTTATATGGATTTGAAAGTCACCCTCGACACAGCGCTTGCGAGCGTGGGCGTATCGACAGGGAATATGACTGAGATAACGCTGGACGCTGCGACGGCTTGCACGGGCGGAGACCCGGCCGGCACGACAGTGACTTGCAGCGGCCTGAAGTTCCCCATCAAGGTCGTGGTAAAGGACGAGCTTGGAAATCCGGTCAACGGAATCGCGGCTGGGCAACTCACGCTAGGCGGCGCGAACCCGAACAACGTGACAGGCAATGTGCTTCTTTTCAACACAGGCGGAGTTCTTGCAGGAACGGTTCCGGGATACAGGCAGAATTCAAGCGTGGCCAGCGGAGCCCTGACGGTCACTGCGGGAACGGCAATGGCGGGTCAGACGGTTCTGAATCTTACGGGCGGAGCGACGCAGTGCGCGGGCGGCACGGTGGCTGCCGGGGCGACTGAGACATGCGCCGGGCTCGGATTCCCGCTGGTGGTGGACGCGGTTCAAAACGAACTCGGAGTCCCGCTGACGTTGGAAGCCTCAGACTTCGTGGCGGTTTATCCCTCGGCGGGCGACTGTACGGCGGAGACAAACCAAGTGGCGGAAGTTTACCGAGAGTTTAACGGCGGGAAATGGTATATTGCCACAGCAAACAACTCCACAAGGCGTGTGAAATATGGAAAAATCGCATCCGGTTATGTGAACACATGCGACACTGCCAATGTGAATATTGACAGTGGCGGCGCAGTCGCGAAACCGACATTCATCGGAGCGACGGACGGCCTCGACTACAGCGTTAAAGTTCAGCTTCTCAATGAGAATGACACAGCTCTCGAAGCCGCGCTTGACACCGGAAGGCTCACCCTGACGGTCGGCGGCGTTTCGGCGGCGGCGGTAAGCGGAAACTACGCTTACTATCGAGTAACCGAGTTGGTTAATCCCAACCCGGTTGACGGTGGATATAAAGGATATATAAATGTTAACACAGGCACGGACAGCAGTCTTGCGGATGTTAAGGTTGCCGCTGCGTCCGGGCAGACGCTGGTCAATTTGACAGAGCAGCTTATGCCATGCGCGGGAGCGAATGTCGCCGCGGGAGCCACGGCAAACTGCAGAGGTCTTCTATACCAGATAAAAGCGACATCCGGCGGAGGAGAAGTTATAACCGACGCGGCTAATGAACTTACTTATGCCGGAACAGATACGTTTACGGTGTGCCAAGGAACGACTGCTCCCGCTGGTTCTACAGCATGCGTTGCTGAAACACCTGTAAAAACGGAATTGGTCGGAACAACCAGATATATTGCTCCGGATAGGGCCGATGGCAATACTTTCGTCATGTTGTACAAGTCGGGCTATGTAAAAACGATATCGGCCGCAGCGGCCACTGCCGCAGCCGGACCGCAGATATCTCTGGCCTATAACGGCGCGAACGCCGTGAAGCACTCGATTAAGGTAGTGATTGAAACGGAATTAGGCGAAGTCCCGGCGACGGTTTATCCTGCCGGCTCATATACGGTTACGATCGCGACTCAGACGTCGACGCAGAGGGTCGCGAACACAAGTTATTTTGCTGTTGCGACAGCCGGAGCGATGACTCTCGGTTTTAACAACGGCACAGTCGGATTCTTAAACGTGAGAAACGCCGACGACACGCAGTTGCAGAGCGTGGAGGCGGGCGTGAACGCTCAAACAGTCGTCACGTTGACGGGCACGGCTCTTTGCACCACCGGAACAAACGTTCCCGCCGGTGATTCCGTGACATGCAGAGGCTTGAGATACCCGGTGCATATCGACAGCGCCAACGTTGTGAACGATATCGCAGCCGCGGTGACTCTTGACGGAACAGAAACAATAGAAGTCTGTACGGACGCCACTTATTGCACAGGCGGCCCGGAAGCTGTCGCCGCTCAGGTTTTCGACACGGACACTTACTACATTATCCCCGGCGCGATAGGAAATAGGCGTTACTATATATCAAAAAATGGATATGTTAGGAGACAGTTCAACACTGCGAATATAACCTACGCGCTAGCAGGCACGACGACGCTTTATCCGCTATACACCGGAACATCCGCGCTCAAGCATAAGCTGAGGGTGAGGATGAGCGATCAAGTTGCGGGAACGAACTATCTGACAGATATAACGAAAACCACACTTAAACTTGTGCCCGGAAATATCGCTCCTGCGGCTTATGATTCAAATTATTTTTACTTTGACGTTGCCGACGGCACGTACGCTTTGCAAGGCGGCTATAGAGGGTTCGTTGATCCTACGGACGGAGGATTGGCTTCTTTTACTGTTGACAATACGGGAAGAACAGAAATTAACATGACAGCCGCGCTCGGAGCGCCTTGCGCGGCCATCACGACAGGAATAGCCAACACTTGTGAGCGGCTCAGGTTCCAGATAATGATCAACAGGACCGGCGGGGCGTTCCTTACGGAATCCGGCGCGGCTCCCTCGAACCTGCTGGTGTCAGATCAGTTCAAGGTTTGCTCCAATGCGCCACCCGCTGATCTTTCTGCATACGTTTGCAATGATATCACATTGGTTTCGAGATACAGCTCCACAGCGCTATGGTATCTTGCTCCCGATATTGATGTTGCGACCTCCGTTTACGTATGGTTCTATCGCGCGGGATATGTGGAAACGGTTGATTTGGACTCGATAACAGTAGGCCCGGCGATAGGTCAGCAGTCGCCCACTTTCTCTATGGCGTGGGATTATGTGGCGGGAACCAGAGGAGACCGGATACAGTATCCGATACGCGTTGATGTGAAGGATGAATTTGGAACAGCGCTTACGACACCGTGGACGATACAATTTAACGGCAGCACGGCTCCTGTTAACAACGGAGCGAGTAGCTTGTTGTGGACAGCCACTTCAGCGGCGGCATTGACGCTTGGCAAAGAAGGCTATCTGAGCATTGACGCGGCAGCGGACACACAGCTTGCGAGCGTTGAACCCGGCGTTTCCAAGCAGACGATTGTGACGCTATCCGGAACAACGCCCTGCGCGGGCGCTTCGGTCGCCGCAGGAACAAGCGCGACCTGCAACGGACTTAAGCATAACGTGATGGTGAATGTGGGCGATGAGTTGGGCAATGATCTTGATACGCTCGGAATAACGCTTGGAGTGAGCGACATCACGCTTGGCGGAAGCAACGCGAAGGCAGTGGATGGCAACACATTGTATTATGCGGCTCCCACTGCGGGAGTGCTTGCTCTCGCGTCGAACAACGCGAATCTCGGATTCAAGAACATCAGCACGGCGGTTGACACGCAGTTGGCCAGCATCCAGAGGGAGACAACCAATCGCACCACAATCAATCTGACCGGAACAGCCGCATGCAGCACGGGCGGTTTTGTTCCCACAGGCACGACAGTTACATGCAACGGTTTGGATTATCAGATAAAGATGTTGAGCGGGGCGGGGTATCTGGAAAACGAGATAGGCGGAACGTTCACGCTCACTCAGGACGATATAGACAACAGCAGAATTGAAGTTTGTAACGTGGCGGATTGCGCCACATCGGACACGGCGACGATGAGACTGTCGGGCGGGTCGATTTAT
>JAKQBV010000369.1 GCA_029573925.1 bacterium | reverse complement strand
GCTCTTCCGATCTCTTATGACGCGCGCGCGGGACTGAGCTTCAAGGTTTCTGCGGGCCGCGCGGCGGAAAAAGCCAGATTCGCCGCAGCGGAGCTTTCGCTCGAACAGACGCGGGCGTCTCTGGAAAACATGGAGCTTCTGGCGCGCGAGGAAGCCGTCAACGCCCGGCTCGAAGTCGCCCGCTCGCTCGGACAACTAGCCGCTTCACAGGCCGCTTTCGAGCTTCAAAAGGAAAAACTTCGCGCCGAAACCGAAAAGTTCAGAATCGGCAAATCAACCGCCATCGCCCTTCAACAGGCGCAGAGAGACCATCTGCGCGCGGAGGTAGATTCCGTTTCCGCAGCCGCCGACCTGCTCAAGGCGAGAGTCTCGCTCCTCCGCGCTCAAGGAATCCTCCTGCAAAACTTGAATATCTCAATTATCGACTGATAGAACCGAAGTCATCGGCGTTCGAGGGCGAGGAGTTTTGTTTTGATGTCAACGCCGATGGAGAAACCGCCGATGGAGCCGTCTGAGCGGATGACTCTGTGGCAGGGGACGATTATGGGGACGGGGTTTGCGCCGAGGGCGGTTCCGGCGGCGCGCGCCGCTCCCGTCGAGCCGGCCATACGCGCCGCTTCGCCATAGGAAACCGTGTGTCCGAACGGGATGCCTCGCGACGCAGTCCATATCTTAGATTGGAAACTTGTTCCGCCGGACATATCGACGGGGATAGCATCGAAATCGACGCGCGCTCCGTCGAAGTAGCGTTCGAGCAACCGTATGGCGTTCCGAATGAAAGAGGGCGCGCTTTCAAGAGAAACCGAGCGCGCGCCGCGCGCAGCTTCGCTCTTGTCCGGCAGCCAGAACCTAAGCTTGGTCAGGCCGCAGGCGCTCCATTCCACGGCGTTCCAGCCGGATGTGTTTTGCCAAACGTATATGTTGTCGCTCATGATTCTATCATAGCCTCTCCGCGTTTTTTTCTATGGAAAGAAATGGCAAACCTGTGCGCCTCGGCGATTATTCGCCGGACGAGCCAAGAGGACGGCTCTTCTTCGGCCAGTATGAGAGGAGTCTTTCTTCCATGGATATGAGAGACGCCGGTTTTCTTCGCGTATCCGACGACGAGAGGGAAAGGCTCAAAGCCGGAAGCGGCGATGCCTTTGGCGGCGGCGGACACCTGACCCTTGCCGCCATCGACGAGAACAAGGTCAGGGGCCGGCTCCGCGCCGCGCGCCACCCGCCGGAAATGCCGTTCTGCCATCTCGGTCATGGACGAGAAATCATCGCGTCCGCTGCCTTTGATAATATATTTGCGGTAACCGTCCTTTTCCGGGGCGGCTTCCAAGAAGCTGACCGCCGATCCGACGGTGTTGCCGCCCTGAATGGTGGAGATGTCGAAGCCGAGGATGCGGACAATGGTTTTTTCAGCGCCTGTTCTGCGAGTAAGGGCGAGGGTCATGGAGCGGCGTTTCTCTCTATCGAGTTTATCCTTGACAGCAGCGTCGGCGAGTTTCTGACTGGCGTTTTCGAGGGCTGTCGTCGCCATATTCAGTTTCGCGCCGCGCTTGGGATGCGTCAGTTTCGCCTTGCGTCCCGCCCGCTCGGTCAGCATTTCGTTTATCAGTTCGGAGTCAGGCGGCGCGTGGCTGACTATCACTTCGCGAGGGACTGTCCCCGCGTGGGCGTAGTGCAATTTGAGGAAAGCGGACATCGCCGCCTCCCGCGTCTCTCCATCCGGGACTTCGAGCAGGAACGATTCGTGGCCGGTCATCAGGCCGCGCCTGACGGACATCACGACGGCGCAAGCTAGCCTGCCATCTACCGCCACGCCTACGGCGTCCCTGTCCTGCCTGTCGGCGAACACCGCGTTTTGTTGGCGGCTGACAACCGACGCGAGGGCCTTCAACCTGTCTCTCAGAACCGCCGCCTTCTCGAATCTCTCTTCAGCCGCCGCCTGCATCATCTCTTTTTCGAGCGAGACCACGACATCCGCCGCCCTGCCGTCGAGGAAGAGGGCCGCCGCGCGGATGTTTTTCCGGTATTCCTCCGGCGATATGCCGCCTGAACACGGCCCCGGACACTTCTCGATGTGGTAATACATGCACGGGTTTTTCTTCATCTCCGCGCACATCCTCATCGGGAACACTCGGCGGATGAACCGCAGAGTCTCGCGCAACCCGGCGGCGGATGAGTAAGGGCCGAAATATCTTGCTCCGTCCGACTCCACCCGCCGCGTGAACTCAAGCCTCGGAAACGGCTCGTTCGTCAGTTTAAGAAACGGATACCCCGTGTCATCCTTGAGGCGGATATTGTAATGCGGTTTGTATCTTTTGATGAGGTTCGATTCCAGCAGAAGAGCTTCCAACTCGCTGCCAGCCAGAACATAGTCCATGTCCATGATTTCGCGGACGAGCAGACGCGTCTTCGGCGAATCTCCTGAATCAGCGTGGAAATAGCTGGACACCCGGTTGCGAAGCGACTTCGCTTTGCCGACGTAAATCACCCTGCCCTCGGCGTTCTTAAAAATATAGACTCCCGGTTTGGCGGGAAGATTCTTGATTCTAACTCTCAAACTGCCATGCATGCCGACGCTCTCCGTTCATCATCACACATTATAGCGCGCGCCGCGCCGGGCGGCATTACCGCGCGGTTAAGGGAAAATTTTTGAAAAAGTTTTCCCCTAAAATCCCTTTCAAAACGTTTCATGCTAGCGCCGAATGCGGAGTTTTCGCTTCCGCATTCGGCGCGTGTCATGAGAAAAGATATTGGGAAAGAGTTTTCAGTGGAATCTGTTTCTAAATGATTTCACATCAAGCGTCGGGAAGGGGAGCGCGGGGCGCGGCGCTTGCATTTTTTATTATTCCGCCTGCAATTGTCAGAGATGCAGGCTAAAATAACGCCGTTGGAGAGAAACGCATTTAAAGGAGGCGGGGAGATGGCGAAGATAGCCGCTGACGGAAAGATATTCAACATCGGCATCGTCGGTCTGGGCGATAACGGGATGATGCATCTGAATGGATTCAAGAAGCTGCCCGACTGCAAAGTGGCGGCGGTGTGCGACAAGCGGGACGAGGCGCGCGAGCGCGCTATGGGCGTCCTCAAAGACAGTTCGGTCGTATCTACCCCCGACTACAAGAAGCTTTGCGCCATGCCGGAACTGGACGCGGTGTGCGTCTGCACCCCGACATTCACCCACACGCCCATCGCCGCCCTCGCTATCGAATGCGGTAAGGACGTGTTGCTGGAAAAGCCTATCGCCCCTAACATCGAAGAGGTGGACGCGTTCATCGTAAAGGCGTTCAAGACGGACAGAATCGTGCAGGTGGGTCTTGTGTACAGGTACTGCAACCTTTACCGGACGCTGGCGTCGATGGTGGAGAAGGGCGACTTCGGCGACGTGATGATGGCTTACTGCAAAGAGTACCGCGACAACTTCCCGACGCAGTGGTTTTTCGAGACGGAGAAGTCGGGCGGCGCGCTGCTGGACAAGAACTGCCATCACTTCGACCTGTTCAGTTGGTTTATCCGGAGCCGGCCCGCGAGAGTCTTCGCTATGGGCGGCCAACACGTGGTCAAGGGCAAGAGCGTGAAGGTGAACTGTTCTTACGCGCCGGACCAGAACCTAATGATAAAGAATCCCGACATAGTGGATCACGCGTTCGTGCTGGTGGAGTACGAAAATGGCGCGAGGGCGAATCTCGGTCTGTGCATGTACGAGGTGGATCCGCTGGAAGGGCTTGAGATAGGGATAATCGGCTCGAACGGGTCGCACGCGCTGGCAAAGAGGGACGTGACGTTGAACGCGGGAGGCGGGCCGCAGGGGATGATGCGTGAAGTTCCCGTTGACTACGTCAGTGACAACCTCGGCATCGGGCACATCGGCGCGCACATTCAGCACGTCGAATTCGTCCAGAGGATGAGGGACAGGCGGCAGCCGTTCGCGAGCCTGCTGCGGGCGAGGGAATCGATGGTGGTGTGCATGGCCGCCGAGCGCTCGATCAAGGAAAAACGCGAAGTAAAAATCAGCGAGTACGACTCCCCGGCGATAAAGAGGCTGATGAAGAAATACGCGGCGGAGTTCGAGAGCGCAAGCCCGGCCCCGCTCCCGGCTCCCCGGCGTCCAAAAGAAGCCAAGGCGTCCCGCGAGAAGGAGCTTGTGGACGCGTTCGTCACGCTCGTCAGGTTGCTGATGGGCAAACGCCCCCTCGGGCAGGCCGCTCCCTTCGCGCGCGACACGTTCGTCGCCGCCGCCAAGAAAATTAACGCCGACTCCGCCTACCTCAAGATGGCGAAAGGGCTGAACACGGTGGTGACGTTTGAGTACCCCGGCAAAGAGCCGATAGCGGCGGTCATCCGGGACGGCAAACTGGAGATTGTCCCTTCCCGCACGGTGGTGGAGGAGGCGAGGGTCATCTTCACCGAGAAGGGCTGGGAAGAGCTTCAGGCGGGCGACAGCATATACAGGGTCTTTCTCTCAGGAAATATCAAAGTGGACGGAGACCCCGGAAAGCTGAGGCCGTACACGGAAGCGTTCCTGAGGATTGGAAAATCGCTCTCTGCGGATTGACGGCGAATCGGAAAGCCGCCTGCGACCTAGCAGACTGTTGCGGCTTGTTTGTTTAGCCTTCCCTTGTTATAATTAACGCAGACAATTTGCCGTTTTTTATAATGTTTTTCTACGGTTTGAATGACCGCGTTATAACGATTGATAAAGGATTTGAACAGCGAAATGGGCGTAGAAGACGCAAAAAGAAACGCCAAAGAAACGCAGTCTCGAGAGTCGCAATTGCGCGCCATCCTCGACGGGATAGACGAGGTGGTTTACATTGCCGACCCCGACACTTATGAAGTTCTATATGCAAATAAAGCCATCGAAAAGTTATTCGGAAATGTAATCGGCAGGAAGTGCTACGCCGCTTTTCAGAACCTAGACTCGCCGTGCGATTTCTGCACGAACGGGCTTATATTCGGAGAGAACGTCGGGAAAACGCATATCTGGGAGTTCAATAATCAAGCGGTCGGCAGATGGTTCAGGTGCATAGACAGGGCTATCGAGTGGCCTGACGGCAGGCTGGTCAGATACGAGATGGCGGTGGATGTGCATGACAAGAAACAGGCTGAGGAAGAGCTTCTGCGAATGAAGGATCGGCTGGAGCAGCTTGTAGGAGAGCGAACGGAAGAACTGGACGCGGCAAAGCGGCGGCTCGAAGAAGACATAGTAAAGATTTCCGAATCCGCCAAGAAGGCGGAAAAAAGCGAAAAGGAATTCAGGCTCGCCTTCGAGGAGGCGCGGGACGCGATATTTTGGGCGGACGCGCAGACGGGAACTCTTATAAACTGCAACAAGGCCGCCGAGAAGCTCATCGCAAGGGACAGAAGCGAAATCATTGGAGCTCCGCAATCCATTCTCCATCCCCCCGTCGAAGAGCGTTATTACAGGAAAGTATTTGAAACGCACGTTGTTGAAAAAGGCGCGTTCGATATTGAAGCGGAAGTGATAACTTCCGACGGGCGAAGAATCCCGGTTCTTATATCGTCATCAGTCATGGAGATAGACGGCAGGCAGATAAATCAAGGCGTATTCCACAACATATCTGATTTCAAATGGATTGAGAAGTCGCTCAAGGACTTCAGCGCGTATCAGTCCGTCGTCGCCGAAATAAGAGGGGTTGCGGATGAGGCGACTGAGAAAGAGCTTCTGGATGTTTTTCTCAAGGGAATCGTGGACAACTTCGGCATTTTGATGGCGTGGCATGGCGCATACTCCGAGGGGAAGATAAAACCCGGAGCGCGAGCCGGAAAAGCCGACAACTATCTGGACGGCCTCGAACTGGACATCAGGCGGCCGGACGCGCCGGACGCTCAATGCGCCATGAGCAGGGCTATTCTCGACGGAAAACCTTTCGGGTACGCCGACCTTGCCGTCGACGAAGGGTTCAGGCAGTGGCGGGATTACGCTCTTGAACTTGGATATGCTTCTAACCTTGCGTTGCCGTTGAGCGTGGAAGGTGAAATCGAAGGCGGCATCATGTTGTACGCTCCATACTCCGGGGCGTTCGACGCTGAAAGGACGGAACGGCTTGACCTTCTTACGCGTGAGCTTGGGGCAGAACTGAGGGCGCGGCGGATGCGCAGGGCCGCCGTTCAGATGGAAGAGTCTCTGAAATCACAGTTGATGCAGGCGCAGAAAATGGAGGCTTTAGGCGCGCTGGCGGGGGGGATCGCGCACGACTTCAACAATATGCTGGCGGTCGTCATGGGAACCGCCGACGCTGCCCTCTGCTCAATAGACCCCGCCGACTCCAATTACGCCAAATATGAAAGAATCTACAGGTGTTGTCGCAGGGGAAAAGACCTCACGATGAAACTGCTCACCTTCGCGCGCAAGGAAAAGATTGAGGCGAAACCGGCCTCCCTCAACGATGTCGTCGCCGAGGTGGTCGATATTCTCAAGCGCAGCATAAGCAAGAAAATAAGAATTGAGACCGACTTCGACGAGGGACTGCCTTCGGTGGTGGTGGATCAGACGCAGATACATCAGGCGGTTCTGAACATCTGTCTTAACGCGGCAGACGCGATGCCCGGCGGTGGAACTCTTTCATTGAAAACATTCGTTAAAAGCGTTGATGACGCGTCGCTTTCCTGCTCGGCGTCAGGGCATGCCGCTCCGAGCGAATTCTGCGTCGTGTCTATCGCGGACACCGGGCAAGGCATACCTTCTGAAATAATAAATATCATATTTGACCCGTTTTTCACCACGAAAGAGCCGGGCAAGGGGACCGGGCTGGGCCTTTCGATAGCGCACGGTATAATTAAAAATCACGGCGGCTGGATCGACGCCCGCAGCGAGGTCGGCAAGCATTCGGTTTTCGATGTTTACATTCCCACTGGCGAAGCTGCGGAGGAACGGCAGGACGAAGGCTCAAGAGGCGACAAGCGTTGCGGCGGCGAAAAGATTCTCGTGATCGACGACGATCATGATTTTCTAGAGATGGCCTGCGAAGTTCTTGAATCCGAGGGCTGCCGTCCGGTCTCGGCCAACACGGGAGCAGGGGGCATTTCCATTTTCGAACAGCGGGCAGATGAGCTAGACCTCGTCATCCTAGACATGATGATGCTCGATATGGACGGAGCGGAAGTCTTCAAACGCCTCAGACAGATAAAGCCGGACGCCAAGGTGATTGTCTGCTCGGGCTTCAGCAGAGACGGACAGGCAAGCGCGACGCTGGCGGACGGGGCGGCGGGTTATTTGCAGAAACCCTTCGGCTTGGACGACCTTGTGAAAGCCATAAGATACGCGCTCGACAACTGACGCGCGCGCGCCGCAGCCCCTCCGGGTTGAACTCATTCAAAAAATGTGAGAGAATAAACAGCGGCGGCTAACCGCCGTCTCCGTTGCGGTTCAACAACCTTAAGGAGCGTCTTCCATGAGCGTAAACATCACCCCTGAAAACGCCGTTTTCGTCCTTCTGTCTTTCGAAGGGCCGGACCCCTACTCGCAGGCTGGCGGGCTGGGCACGCGAGTTCACAACCTAGGGCTAGCCCTCGGCGCTCTCGGCTTCGAGACGCACCTCTTCTTCATCGGCGATCCCTCTCTGCCCGGCCGCGAGTCCCTTGAAAACGGAAAATACACGCTCCACCGCTGGTGCCAGTGGATCAGCGCCCATCACCCTTCCGGCGTTTACGACGGGGAAGACAACAAGGTGAACGACTACGCCGGGTCAGTCCCCTATTTCGTTCTTGAGAACATAGCGCGCCCGGCCGCGGCCGCAGGCAAACACATTATCGTCATGGCCGAGGAATGGCACACCGTCGAGGCGCAGTGCCACCTCTCCGACCTTCTCAACTGGCACGGCATCAGAGACAAGTCGGTATTCCTCTGGAACGCCAACAACACGATGTCTTTCCACAAGATAAACTGGGGCAGGCTATGCTACGTGGCGAGAATCACCACGGTGAGCAAGTTCATGAAGCAGGTGCTGGCCGAAAAGGGGCTTGAATCTCTGGTGTTGCCCAACGGGATACCGGAGAGGATGCTCGAACAGCACGACCCGGAGCGGGTAAAGCAGTTGAAGGCGGCGCTGTCTCTGCACCCGACGGAAATAAAGGCGCTGAAGATAGGCCGGTTCGACCCAGCAAAGAGATGGACGCAGGCGGTCGAGGCGGCGGCGATTCTCAAACAGAGAGGCGTCAGATCGACATTCCTATTCAGAGGCGGGCTGGAGCCGCACGCGCGGGAAGTGTTCGATCTTGCCGCCGCTCGCGGCCTCTCTGTGGCGGACGTGCTTTCCCCCAATAGCCGTCCCACAGTCGAACAGTGCATCGACCTGATCGCGAGCGCCCCGAAAACGGACATCCTCCATTTGCGCTTCTTCCTCCCGGAGGAGTTCGTGCGGTTGCTTTATCACTGCTGCGACTGCGTGTTCGCCAACAGCGGCTTCGAGCCGTTCGGCCTTGTCGGGCTTGAAGTGATGGCCTCCGGCGGCATCGCCTTCACAGGCGAAACCGGGGAGGAATACTCCATCCCGTTCGTCAACGCGGTCACAGTGCAGACGGGAGACCCCCGCGAACTTGTCGTCTATCTCCAGTATTTGGTAAACAATCCGCATCTCAAAGACGGCATTAAGCGCGAGGCCCACAAGACCGCCGGGCAGTACACATGGCCTGTCGTCATCAACAACATCCTGCGCCGCGTCGAATACCTCTCAATGTAGCGGCTCCCGCGTTATTGTTGTTGTTAATAAGGAAAAACTTTTTCAAAAGTTTTCCCTTAAACCCTTTGAAAACGTTTCATGCTAGCGCCAAAGGCAGAGCTTCGCTTCCGCTTTTGGCGCGTATCAGCGAAAAATATTTTAAAAGGTTTTCAGTGAAATCTTGTTTGAAAATGATTTTTATTGAGCCGTCGCGAATAAGCGCGCGGCAGCGCGCTTATTCGCGACGGCCATTGAAACGTTTTGAAGAGATTCCAAAGAGAAACTTTTTCAAAAGTTTCTCTTTGGCCGCCGGAGGCGCCGTTAATATATGAATCTACGGTTTATTGAAGTTTGGCTATGAGCGAGGCGAGGGTGGTTTTTGCGTCTCCGAAAAGAAGTATGGCGTTGGGGCGCACGTAGAGCGGGTTGGGGACTCCCGAATATCCGGGTTTGTCGTCGAAGTTGCAGACGATGACGCTGCGCGCGTCTCCGGCGTTGAGCACGGGCATGCCGGATATAGGCGTGCCTTCCTTTTCCTTTGCCGCCGGATTCACCACATCGCAAGCTCCTACAATAAGAGCGACGTCGGTCTCGGCGAACTCCGCGTTGATGTCGTCCATCTCGAATAATTTGTCGTAGTCCACGTCCGCTTCCGCGAGGAGGACGTGCATGTGTCCGGGCATCCGCCCCGCGACGGGGTGGACGGCGTATTTGACTTCGGTTCCAGCCTGTTCGAGCATGGCGGCGAGGGCGACGGTTTCGGACTGGGCCTGAGCGATGGCCATGCCGTAACCGGGGATAACGATAAGTTTTTTTGCGGCTCTGAGAGAGTCGGCGGCGCGTGAAAGCGGGTCTGCCACAGGTTGTTCCGGTTGCGATGCGGCAACGGGGGTGGGGGCGGGAGGCGCGGCAGTTATTTCAGGAGAGGAGACAGTCGCGGAGGATGAAGCGTGCGCTCGCGCGAACGCTTTTCCTCCCGCAATTATATTCATCAGGCTCCTGTTCATTGCGCGGCACATAACCATTGTGAGAATAAAACCCGAAGAGGCCACGACGGCACCGCACGCGATGAGCAGTCGGTTCTGGATGACTATGCCGCAGAAGGCGGCGGCCATGCCGGTGGCTGAATTCAAAAACGATATGAGAACCGGCATATCCGCTCCCCCTATGCGGATGGAGAACAACGCGCCGAATGCCAGAGAGAGAAAAGCCAGAGAGACGAGAGCGGACGTCGGGTCTCCGGGGGCGAACATAAGGGCGGCTGCGGCAGCGCAAGCCGCCGCCAGTCCCAGCAGCGCTATGTTGTGCCCGGGAACGACTGTCGGGGTTTGCCTGATTTTGCCTGCGAGTTTCAGGCTGGCGATCATGCTGCCGCTGAAAGTGGCGGCTCCGAGGGAGACGCTGACGGCAGCCGCCGCGGAGGCGACCGCGCCCGGAGCCGGCCCCGCGCTGGACATCTCGACTATCGCGACGAGCAGGGCCGCAAGCCCTCCCGCTCCGTTCTGGAACGCCACGAGCGAGGGAATCCGAGTCATGTTGATTTTTGCCGAAACGCGCCAAGCGGCAAGCGAACTTGCCGCAAGAGCGAACGCCGCGAGCGCCGCGTTAGAACTCAATATCGGGTTGCGGTACAGCGCGACCGCCACCGCGAAGAGCAGCGCCAGCGCCGCCATTGCGTTTCCGAACCGCGCGCCGGCCGGCGTCCTGAATCGCGCTATCCCCGCTATAAGAACCAATATTATGGCGATGTCTACCGCAATGTTTGCCGCGTTGTTCATTATATTCGAGCCTCTCCGGCCAAGCCGCGCGCGCGGCGCGCGGCTTGCGCAGGTTATTGTTTTTTGAACATTTTCAGCATTCTGCCGGTGACGGTGAATCCGCCGACGACATTGAAAGCGGCCAGAGCCACCGCCGCGGCGGCGAGAACTTTGTGCGGGGAGTCCATCTTTGACGAGAACAGCAGAAGCGCCGCTATTATCGTGGACGCCGATATGGCGTTCGTCATGGACATCAGAGGAGTGTGCAGGCGCTGCGGGACTTTTGATATAAGCGCGTATCCGATTGCTGACGACGCGGCGAACACAACAAGCATGACAAGAAGATCGCTCATATTAACGGCCTCCGCAGGCGCGCGCGGCTCAGGAGATTCCCATCGCTTTCAACGCGCCACGATGGTGTATTATTCCGTTCATCGTCACAAGCGTTTCCCTGACGATGTCGTCTTCCAAGTCGGGTTTTCCGATTCCGTTCTTATATAGATTCTTCACGTATTCGAGAAGGTTGTTGGAGTACAGCCAACTGGCGTGGACGGGCACTGAGCCGGGGATGTTCTGCACTCCTGAGATGAGAGCTTTATGGCGGAGGATTTCTTTTCCGGGTTCGGTGAGGGCGCAGTTGCCGCCCTGATCGATGGAGACATCGACGATTACAGAGCCGGGGGCCATGTTGATTATCATCTGCTCGGTGATAAGGGTTGGGGCGACCTCGCCGGGGACGAGCGCGCTGAGGATTACGATGTCGGCTTCCTCAACGTGAGGGCGGATGGCATCGCGCTCTTTTTCCAGCCAGTCTGCCGGAAGGGCTTTTGCGTATCCGCCTTCGCCGAGAGCGATTTCCTCCGGGGCGTCGAAACCGGCGATTTTCGCGCCGACGCTCGCGGCGTTTTCTCTGGCGTCTTTGCGTATGTCGACGGCCTTGACGGAAGCGCCGAGGCGTTTGGCGGTGGCCACCGCCTGAAGGCCGACCACGCCGCAGCCGACTATCAGGCACTTGGCCGGTTTTACCACGCCTATAGCCGTGCCGATCATGGGAATGAACTTCGGGAAATGGCAGGCGGCCATTATGACCGCCTTGTACCCTGTGATCGTGCTCATGGAAGTCAGGGCGTCCATGCGTTGAGCGCGGGAAGTGCGAGGCACGCCGTCCATGGTGAAGGAAGTTATGTTCCTGTCGCGGAGCGTTCTTATCATGGCGTGGTGGGCCGGGTTTGCCGGATGGAGAAAAGTTACGAGGGTGGAGCCTTCGCGCAGCATCTCGGCCTCGTCGCGGCCCGTCTCCTCGTTGACGCAAGGTTGTTTGACTTTCAGGACGATGTCCGCGCGCGAGTAAAGCTCATCCGGGCCTGAGACGATTTCGGCTCCCGCCTGACGGTATTCGTCGTCGTAGTGCAAAGCGCCGTCGCCCGCGCCGGATTCGACTAGCGCCTTGAACCCCAGCCCGATGTATTTCGAGACCGCGTCGGGCAGAGCCGCCACTCTGTTTTCATGACTGAGGATTTCACGGGGAATGCCGATTACCATGGTGCGCCTCCCGCAGAGTTGTAGTGGCCGGGGTCTCCGGGCTGCCCGCGTCGGTGAAAAATGCGGGCTTATTCTGCGTCCGGCGACACCGGTTTCGTTCCTTTTATACCCGTTCTAAAATTATATAACCCGAAAGCGAAAAGAGCCAGTAAAACTGGCGGAAGCGTCTGGATAACGCATGAATGAAAGCGGATTTTGCCGAAAAGAGCGGTCGGAGCGCTCGGTCATTTCAGGCCGAACTGCTCTGCGAACCATTTTTTGACGAGCGACTGCGTTTTTGCCACCGGGGGGATGTGGGCGACATCGCCGTCGCAAGTGAACCACTGGATGTATTTCGGCGAGCGCGCCGCCGCGAAAAGCGTTTCGGCGGTCTTCTTGGGGACGTATTTGTCGTTCGAGCAGTTGATCATCAGCAACGGATTCGGGGCCATCCTGTGAATGAAAGCCGCAGGCTCGACCGCGCGCATCGCGTATGCGAATTCGGACAGGGGTTTCCCAGAAGCGCGGTAATGCTCTCTGACCGCCGCGATGGAAGACACCCCGCTCGTGGCAGTCATCTCAAGCCAGTCGCCGCCGCCCACTATCAGGACTGCTGTGTGGACTCTTTCGTCCACTCCGACGAGAACGCCGCCGATGAAGCTGCCCATGCTTGTGCCGATGTATCCGATTCTCTGCATGTCGATGTCGCCGCGCGAGGCCAGATAGTCGATAGCCCGGCTCAGGTCGATAATGGTCTGCTTGAACGCGCGCGCGTC
>JAKQBV010000367.1 GCA_029573925.1 bacterium | reverse complement strand
GGCTTTAATCCCCATCGCGCCTAGCTCTCTAATCAAAACAAAATTCGATTCTTTGAATAAAATCGAAGCCGTTTCTGTTCCGAAATTATTTATTCACGGAGACGCTGATTCTCTGATCCCTGTCAGTCATTGCAGGAGGCTTTTTGAAAAAGCTTCCGAACCCAAGCGAATATACATCGTCCACGGAGCCGACCATAACGACGCATATATCGAAGGCGGAGAAAGGTATTTCAAGGAATTCAAGGATTTTATTGCCGGAATTGAACGCTCGTAATATCGACCGGAATTCCTCATTTGCTCCGGCGCTGTCCGCGAATCCGGGTCGGCCCGCTTTGTTATTCGCAGATGTAAATGTATTCTTTTCTTGAAATGTTTTTAGAATAAACCATTTCTTTTTGCATAACTGTCACTTTGTTTTTTAATCCTGCAAGAATTTTATAAATTTCATCCGCTGCGACAGGCGCGTCGCTGCTTGCGCATATAAACCATAGTTTGATGTTTTCAGCGCGTTCGAGGAACTTTGAAACTAAATCCGCATACTTTGAAGTGTCGATCAACGCTGTTCCGAGCGTTTCATTCTCGGCAACTGACAGTTCCGACATCATTTGTTTTTCATGACAGAAACGGTTGAATAGTTCAGAAAATCTTTCAGGATCAGTCAGTTTGGAAATGCTTTCTCTGGGCAAATATAGGCATAGCGCGTCCGCGTTCGATTCCATTACATATCTTTCCGGGTTGCCTTCATAAGCTAAGCATAGCCTGCCGTTTGAAAAAACCATGTCGTTGAGCGCGGCCACATAGAACCTGAACACCTGATTCCAATCTTCTTCGCCGGATTGCGCCACAGATTGTTCGTCCAATGAAAAAACCTGAGCTATTACTTTTGACACGGCGGTGTATGCGAGAGATTTTTTATATTCATGATCTATGCGTTCTATGTTTGCTCGACACCGGTCGAGCCATGCTCCGAACGAATGAGGAAGACCGTAAGCGGGGGCAATTCCTTCCATCAGTTGAGTCGTTTCTGACGAAGGCCCGATTACCGCCTCCGCCTCGAATTGGTCCAATGTCGTCGAGTCATTCTCTATTAGAGCTCTCGCTTGCCTTGCGTACGAAGTTAAAACCGCCGTGGCAGTCACTTCGCAGCCTTGCTCCTTGAAAAGCCGGGCTGCCGCGCCTGAACCGCAGAACGGGCAGATGACTGAATCAAATTGAATATCTTTTGTCGCGCTCCATAGCCACCCTGTAAGACGCGCTGTTGGCAGACCGTTAAAAGTGGATGTTTTCAGCATTCCGTCTCCGCCGACATTATCCTGATGAATGTTTCCACAATCGTAGGATCGAATTGAATACCCGCCATTAGTTTCAATTCAGCAAGCGCTTCAGTCTTTTCAAGAGCCTGCCTATATGGGCGCTCGCTCAGCATTGCTCCGAAAGAATCGACGACAGCGAGGATTCTAGATGGCAGTGGAATAGCCTCTCCGGCGATTCTATCCGGATAGCCGGATCCGTCCCACCATTCATGTCTCCAGCGCGCCCATTGCGCCGCCCAACTTAGATTCGGCATCATCTCAATTATCTTTTCGCTCTCAATCGGGTGGGCTTGGACTTCGAGATATTCCTGCCGGGTCAGCCTTCCGGGTTTCTTCAAAATCGTTTCTCGTGTTTTTATTTGTCCGATGTCATGAAGTAGCGCGGCGTACTCTAACTGCTCGACTTCCTCCTTATCCATGCCGGAAGCCGCTCCGAGCGCTCGCGCATACCCTGCCATCCTTACCGGGTAGGATTCATCGAACAAATCATGACATCCGATTACCGTTGAGACTGCTGTTAGCGTCTGCCAGAGTTCTTTGCCTTGATTTCCTGTCATATTACATCCTTGTCATGCGAAAAGATCACAATTAACCTTGTGTTTTCCAAAAAAACACATTCAGTGTACACGTATTCTATAAACATATTTTGAAATAGACAAGCTTTATACTAATACTTTCAGTATCCGAAATTGCGGACTTTTAAGATATCTATTGTGAGTATTGTATGTTAATATATATGGGCTAACATGCGGTTTATGCCGCTATTTATGTGAAGGACATGGCCTTTAGATGGATCTGAGAGGAATAGCTCTTGTAGTATTGTTGGTCTTCATCAGCGGACTGATAGCTTATATTGGCGACTACGTAGGAAGGAAAGTAGGCAAAAAAAGAATCAGTCTGTTTAATCTTCGTCCGAAGTATACCTCCATTATAGTGACCATCATCACCGGAGCCGTGATAGTTTCCGTCACTCTGATACTGCTGTTCGCTTTTTCTCAATACGCCCGCACTTCTTTTTTCGGGCTCAAAAGAATTGTGGACGAGCTTGAAACCAGAAAAGTCCAGCTTCAGGAATCGACTGCTTTGTTTGAAAAAAAACAAAAAGAGTTGGAGCGTTCGACTTTCGAGTATAAAAGACAGGAAGAGGAGCTTAGAGCGGAAATCAAAAAAACAGAGAAGACTACAAAGAAAACGTTGAGAGATTGGATGAAATACTCGGCAACATCAATATCAAATCCATTGAGTTGAACGAACTTCAGGAATCTCACGACATGATGTCCGTTGATTTCGCCAAACTCAAAAAGGAAACGGCGGAACTGACTGCGCGCAAAAATGAGCTTGAAGAAGAGATTAAAACTTCGATAGACAGAATCAGCCAGTTAAGCGTGGAAACCCTTTACGGAGACATCGTTTACCACAGGGACCAGTTGCTGGCGCGAGTTGTGATATCGAAAACAATCAAGGAAGCCGATCTGAAAACGCAGTTGCTGGCTATGATAAACTCTCTGTTGGCGGAAGCGGTTGAGCGCGGCGTTATCGTAGACAAAGACACAGGCCTGATTTTTAATGAGCAGTTCAAAGGTTTAATGGACGTGATGAAGGCTTCTAAAGATGATGTCATTATTGACGCTCTGGCGGCTAATAATGTATTTAAAGGCCAGCAGATGTATATAAAAATGAGGCCGACTGTAAACAGAAGGATTTTTTCAACTGGAGAGATTATCGTCGAACAACGCATCAGCGGCGAGATGACTCGCGTCGAGGCTGAGCAGTTTGTTTCTTCCGCCTTGCAAAGAGTCTCGGCGGAAGCTTTGAAAAGGGGAATGTTGCCTGACGCTGAAACAAAAAGAATCGGCGCGGTCCCGGCCAAGGACTATTTGGATATCATTGAAAGGTTGATGCGAAACAGAGACAATGACGCTTTGCTAAGGGCGGTTGCCGCAAAGGATGTGAGAGCGTCCGACAGGCTCGATATCGCATTCACGTTATACTGAATTGGACGTCAGATTATTTAAAACGCTTGTTTTTCTGGCCATTGAGGC
>JAKQBV010000359.1 GCA_029573925.1 bacterium | reverse complement strand
AAGCTGAAAAGAAAAATAAGCCTCAGGAAACCAAATAGCGCGTCTGTTATTCGATAGCGAACAACTCGTCTAGTTTTGTAGCCTTAAACATCTGTTTAAGATTCGGGTTCATGCCGGATATTTTCATCTTGCGGTTTTTCGATTTCAGTTTTTTGCGAATCGCGTTGAAATGACCCAGAGCCAGCGAATCCACGAAATCGCAGTCCGACAAGTCAATCTCCACCGGGCCTGTTGAAACGGAAACGACGCCGTCCATGTATGACCTAAACGAAACTGAGTTGGTGGAAATCATCTCTCCTTCCACCTTCACAACCGTCCATCCGTTTTTCTGAGAAGCCGAAACAGCCAAGTCGCGCGCCGGTTTTTTTCTTTCAGAAGGCAGAGAGGCCGGCGGCAGAGTGTCTGACACCCTCGGCTGTGAATCAGGCTCAGCGTCGCGTTTCAACGCCCGGTTCTTTATGTTTTCAACAGCAATCGCCGCCGCCCATCTGATATCCGGGTCCTCGTCCTCCATCACGGCCAGCAAAGGCTCCAGCGAGCGCGGGTCTCCGATGTGTCCGAGAGTGTTGATCGCCCTCCAACGCATCTCCCAGTCGCTCATTTTTAAAACAGTTATAAGCGGCTCGACCGCTCTTTCCGGGCGGAGCTTGTGCATCGCTCGTATAATCTCAATCATCACATCGTGATCCGACTCTTCGAACATCAGCATTCTGATGAGCCTGTCCACGACATCCTCGCCGCCAACCTCGCCCAGAACCTGCACCACATTGCGCCGGGCAAACCTGTCGCCGCTCTCGATAGTCCTGAAAAGAAGCGCCACCGAGTCCGCTCCGAAACCCGCCACCGCCCTTATCGCGTTCCACCTCACAAGCGCGTCGCCGTCGTTGAGCGATTCCACAAGCGGCTTTAGCGCGCGGTGATCCCCTGTGTTGCCAAGCTCCTCTATTATGCTCGCTTTGACTACATCCCTGTCGCTCGATTTTAGTTTTTCAATAAGTTTTTGAACCTGATCCGGCATATTCAGTCGCGGGACCGCTCGTCCCGCCCTCTCTGGTCAATCTCATCTAATAAACAACATTATAATTGGTTTGTCATCGTTAACAGAGCGAGAGTAAAATTTGACCGCCGACTATTTCTTCCAGAAAGCCCTGCTGAACAACACAAGCACAGTGAAAAACTCCAGTCTTCCCGCCACCATCAGGAATGACAGAAAAAGCTTGAGAAACGGGCAGAAAAAAGCATAGTTGCGCGTAGGCCCGACAAAACCAAGTCCGGGCCCTATGTTCATTAAAGTAGCCGCCGCCGCTGAAACGGAACTCTCTATATCGTGCCCGAACGCCAGTATGACAAGCGAGCCTCCCAGAAAAACCCCCGCCGTTATGGCGAAAAAACCCATAATTTGGCTTACCACCTGAGGCTTCATCAGCCTGCTGCCCACCCGCATCGACACAACCGCCTCCGGATGAACCGTCTTGAATATGGACTGGGAGGCGTGCTTTGCAATAACCATTACCCTGATAACCTTCAGTCCTCCTCCCGTGCTTCCTGAACACCCGCCGATAAACATAAGCAACAGCAGAAGCTTTCTTGAGAACGACGGCCACGCGTCGAAATCGGTTGTCGCAAACCCTGTAGTCGTCATAATTGAAACAACTTGGAACAAAGAATGAACTGCGAGGTCTTTGATGCTTCCGAAAAAACCAGTCCCGTGAAGGCTTGCAACGATTAAAGCCATTGAGCCTGAGATAAAAAGAAGATATCCCCTCAACTCCGGGTCTCTCAGCATTGTCCGCCAGCGCCCGGTTATCGCCATGTAATACAGCGAGAAATTCACACCCGACAGAATCATAAACAACGTTATTACAAGAGCTATCGGCGCGCTGTTATAATGACCTACCGACGCGTTCTTCGGCGAGAATCCGCCTGTGGACATCGTGGAAAACATGTGACAAACCGAATCGAACAAACCCATACCGCAAAGCATCAGAGCGATTACTTCAACCGCCGAGATTGCCGCGTAAACAAGCCAGAGCGTTCTTGCGGTCTGTATGACCCTCGGCCTCAGACCGTCCTTTTCAGGGCCGGGCACTTCCGACTTTAACATCTGCTTGCCTGAAATGCCAAGATAAGGCAGCGCCGCCACGAACAGCACGATTATCCCCATCCCGCCTATCCACTGCGTAAACGAGCGCCAGAAAAGCAGGCATTTTGCCACCACTTCAACGTCCCTGAGCACAGAAGCTCCCGTGGTAGTCAATCCGCTCATTGCCTCGAAATATGCGTCCGCGAATCCGTTGAAGCCCGGAGACGCCGTCGCAAACATGTACGGTAACGCGCAGAAAACCGCCCCGACAATCCATCCGAGAGAGACGAAAAGGATGCTTTCGCGCCGGGTCAGCGAACTTACCGATTCCTTTCGGCAGGCGAGAGTCATTATGCCGCCCGTCCCCCCGCACACCGCCATCGACTTCAGGAAAGCATACGCGTCCTCTTCTCCGAAACAGAAGCCGAGAACGGCCGGCAACGCCATCATCGCGCCAAGCGCCAGCGCGAAATATCCCATAAGCTTTACAACAGGCTTCCAACTCATTTATTCACGACGCGGAACCGCTGCGTCTCCGCCTTTCATCCCATCAGATTTTCCAGCTTCGGAATGTTCTCCTGCGCGGTAAACACAATTAGCGTGTCTCCCGACATGACCGAATCGGCCCCCGTCGGCACGATGACGCTCTCTCCCCTTACAATGGCTCCGATAATGGTGCCGCTAGGGATGCCCGCCTCGCTCAACCTTTTCCCGGCTATCTTGGAACCCGGATGAATCCTCGCCTCGACAAGCTCGGCGCCCTCGTTTTCGAGCATCGCGACAGACGCGAACCTGCCTTTTTTCAGGAACCTCAAAATCTCCGTCACTGTCAGAAGGCGCGGGCTTACCGCATGGTCGATGCCCAGCCTCTCGACAATCGCCACATATTCCGGCCTTTCCACCATCACTATGCTCGACTTGGCTCCAAGGTCCTTTGCAAGAAGACCCGACACTATGTTGTCTTCATCGTCGCCGCTCAGCGCCACGAAGTAATCCGTGTTTTCAATGTCCTTTTCCTTTAGCAAATCTATGTCGGTTCCGTCGCCGACAAGGACGAGAGCCTTTTTCAGGTTTTCGCTGACCGTGAGCGCCCGCTCCCTGTCCTTCTCAATGACGATAAGATTAAGATTCTCTTTCTCTACGAGTTGAGAAGCGGCAAGTCCGACTTTTCCGCCGCCGAGGATTATGATTTTTCTGCCCTTGGGGCGCGCGCCGCCGAACGCGCTCATAAGCTTGGTAAGATTCTCCTGTTTTCCGATGATGAATAATTTGTCGTCCGGAAGAATCCGGGTGTCGCCTTTAGGAATTATGATGCCCCCGGCACGCGATATAGCCGCTACCAGCCCCAGTTTGCTGATTGAGAGTTGAGCCAGCGTTTTTTCCGCCGCTTCGCTTCCCGCGCCGACCACTATTTCCCGAACCTGCGCTTTTCCCATCGCGAAGTTCTCTATCACTAGCGCGCCCGGAGCTTTCAACAGTTTCATTATTTCTAGAGCGGCCAAATCTTCCGGGTTCACCACAAGATCAATATCCATCAACTCTGCGTACGCCTTGTTGCGTCCGCCTGAGGTGTAGATCGGGTTTCTGCATCTGGCAATCGTCCTGCCCGCTCCAAGTTTTTTTGCTGCGGCAGCGGACAGCACGTTCTTTTCATCATCGTCGGTCGCCGCCACAAAAACATCGCAGTTGACG
>JAKQBV010000352.1 GCA_029573925.1 bacterium | reverse complement strand
CGAGCCGCGTTGGTGACGATAACGCACACGAACGATCTGCACGGAACGGCGCGAGGCTCTGATTTCGCGTCCACCGCCGGGCTGCGGCCTGAACAGGGAATCCTCAGAGCTGCTTCGATTATAAGAGGCGTTCGGGCGGAGAACCCGAATACGCTCGCGCTCGACGCCGGGGACCTCCTTCACGGAACACCTCTGGTATATTCATTCAAAGGCGAGCCGATGATAGAGTTGCTGAATGCCGCCGGATACGACGCAATGACGCTAGGCAACCATGATTTCGAGTGGGGAATGGCGGCGCTGGAGAAACATGCCGCTAACGCGGACTTCGCCTTTCTGGCGGCGAACGCGCTGTTTCCCGCCGGGAGCGATTTTTCAAACGTAAAGCCGTACATCATCCGAGAATTCGAAGGAGCAAGGATAGCGGTGGTCGGGCTTGCCACCCAGCAGACCGAGGATTACATCTGGCCGCCCTATCTGGAAGGAACACGGATAACCCCTCCGGCGGAAGCTCTCGCGGCTCTCATGCCTGAACTTAAACAGAATTCCGACTTCGTCATCGTTCTTTCTCATCTCGGATTCGAACAGGACATGATTCTGGCTCAGAAAGTTCCGGGAATAAACATGATTTTTGGGGGACACACCCACAAAAGGGCATATCCTCCCGCAAAGGTCGGCGAGACGGAAATATTCAACACCGGGAGCAGAGGCGAGGCGGTGGGACGTATTGATTTGCTTTTCGGCTTCGATGAAAACAATAAAGTCGCTGAAATAAAGACACGCAGCGCGATTATAGAAACGACTGCCGACGTCCCGGCAGCGAAAGACCTTGAGGAGATATACGACGTCTATTACGAGGAGTTCACGAAGAGGGCCGAAACGAAAATCGCGGTCAGCCTCATAGACCTTGACGCTTCTGACGTAAGACAGAAGGAGAACAGACTGGGAAGGCGCATAGCAGACGCGATACGCAACGCCGCCGGGACACAGATTGCAGTAATCGACACGACGCTTATCGGGGCAAGCATCCCGGAGGGAGACATCGAGCTGATTGACCTGTACTCCGTTCTTCCCGCTTACACTAGGCAAAACGTGGTGTCCGGAAGACTGTCCGGCGCGAAGCTTCGCGAAGCTCTCGAACACTCCGTGTCAGGCTTCAGACATCCTATGTTGTTGCAGGTTTCAGGGATTGAGTTCGCTGTGAACGAAGCGGCTGCGTCAGGGTCGCGCGTCAACAATATATTTGTCGATGGGATTCCGCTCGACGAAAAAGCCTTTTACACAATCGCATCAACCAGCCATCTTTTCATGGGCGGAACTGGATTCGCCTCTTTTCTATCCGCGATAGACATTTCCGACCTCGGCAAGACGCTGAGAGATGTGGTCGCAAGCGACTTTGAGGAAGAATACTATATCTGGCCGGATTTCAAAGGCGCGGTCACAATGGTCAGATAGGAATTGTCACGGCGGCCCGGCAGGAGATATACTTAACAGGCGACACACGCGAAAAATGGATCCGGAGGGATTATGAGCGATTTGGAATATTTTGAGTATATTAGCGCGCCGAGAGTGGTTTTCGGATCGGGAAGCATCGATCAGGTCGGGAGGGTCGCCACAAAGCTGAAGATGAGCAGGCCGTTGCTGATGATAGACGGGTTTTTCGCCGGAGCGGGACTTGTGGAAAAGATAAAAGCGTCTATAGAAGCTGAGGGGCTTGCTCTCGCCGGAGAGATGTCGGACATTCCTCAGGATTCGGGGATAGAAGTTGTCAGGCGCGGATATGAGCAAGCGAAAAACTGCGGCGCGGACAGCATAATCGCGTTGGGCGGCGGGAGCGTGATAGACACGGCGAAAGGCGCAAGGATAATGATGTCCGAAGACGGAGAGTTGCCGGAAGGCCTGAACGTGCTGAAGGGCGAAGCTCCGCCGTTGATAGCAATACCGACCACCGCCGGAACAGGCAGCGAAGCTACATCTGCGGCTGTCATAAAGGACCGCGCGAGGAACCTGAAGATAAGTTTTTCTGATCCGGCGATAATGCCGAACGCGGCGATTCTCGATCCGGAACTCACAATGTCGATGCCGTCGAGCGTCACAGCAGGAACAGGAATGGACGCGCTTACTCACGCGATTGAGTCTCTGCATTCGACCAACAGCCAGCCGATAAGCGAGGGGGCCGCGCTTCAGGCGGCGAGGATGATATTTAGAAGTCTGCCCGCCGCCGTTGCGAACGGAGCGGACGCTGCCGCGCGAGGGGAGATGCTTCTGGCTTCGTTCTGCGCAGGGACGGCGTTCTCGAACACGCTGGTGGGGATAGTCCACGCGGCGGCGCACGCTTGCGGGGCGGAATGCGGTGTCCCGCACGGAACGGCCTGCGGGTTGCTTCTTGCATACGGAATGGAATTCAATATCGAAAAGAGCGAGAGCGCGTACGCGGCTGCGGCCGCCGCAATGGGAGTCGCCGCGCCGGGAATGAATCAGAGAGAGGCGGCGGTCGCGGCGGTTCGCGCGGTTCGCGGGCTTACTAAGAAGATAGGCTTGCCGCAAAGTTTAAAAGACGCCGGAGTTCCTGAAAACGCGTTGCCGGCGCTTGTGGAGAAAGCGTTGATGGACGGCACTATGTTCACCAATCCCATACAGCCAGATGAAGAAATGATGGCGGCGTTTTTCAGAAAAGCATGGAACGGAGAAGAGCCTCTAGCGGGAGAAGGAAAGGAGGAAGCTAGCGCCGCGACAGTCGCCCCGCCCTCCCCCGCTTCGGACACAGCCGCAAAGACAGACGAACTGTCTCATGTGCCTCAACCGGCCATAACGTTGGAAGGCATGTACAAAGTGGCCGACAAGTTCGCGCGAAAGCTCTTCCTTAATCCCAAGGTCACGGATCAGCTACAGAAATCCGGCATCGTAGTCAGATTCATTTATTTCAACGAAAACTGGGGCGACGAGGAAGCTGTGTTGACTGTTGATTGCAGCGCGGACCCCATTGCGATACACCTCGGCAAGAACGACATAGAGCCAGTGGTGTCAATGAGGATGCACACCGAAACGGCGCGCCTCTTCTGGCTTCAGAAAGTGAATATAATGAGCGCTATCAGCAAAGGCGAGATAGCGGTGATGGGCAAAGTAAACGAAGCGATGCGGTTGCTGCCCGTTATCAGGCCGGGTTTCTCCCTGTTCAAAGAAATGGGAGAAAAGAAGAGTCAATAGCGAACCGGGCCGCCCACAATGTGAAGAATAATCCCAAATCCTAATGGCGGATTCGCGATAAAAAACGTCCGGCTTGAGTCCGGCGTCACTCTTTCGCGGCGAGTCTCGCGATATGCTCGGCAGGGAGAGCCGCGCCCCATACGGTAACCTTGTCCATCTCGCCTTTGAAGAAATCGCCAAGAGCGGAATCTTTGCCTTTGGACCCGATGTAGAGCGGGCCTCCGTTGAAAGGGACAGCGCCGACAGCGGGCTTCTCATCAACGAGATTCCCGTTGACGAACAGGCGCATCGTCCAACCGTCATAAGTGGCGGCCACATGGCTCCACTCTTTGGGAGCAGGCAACGCTCCGCCGGCTTCTCCGACACCGGATATCGCGAACGACAGCTTGCCGCCGCGCGCGCCCAGACGGTATTGGCCATCCCCGCCGCTCTTCTGAAGAATTATCCGGTCGGAATCCCAATCTCTTGGATTCACCCAAGCCGCCACGGTGACGGCCTCAGAAGGATTAAGCTCAGCGCGGTCGTTGATAACAATGTAATCGCCTTCGCCTTTCAGCCTGAGGGCCAGACCGAAGATGCCGCCGGCCGCCATCGGGCTTCCCGCCAGAGAATAGTCGCGGCTTATGCCCGGCACACCCAGACTGTAACTGATGTCCTTCGTCCGAATCTTCAGGTAGTATGCGGGACTGATCGTTGCGAACTTGAATGAGACAGGCTCCTTAATCACGTTTGCGTTTGGCGACCTGTCCTTAATCGAAACCGCTTTGAGGATATAGTTTGTGTTGACTGCGGGCGGGGCCGACAGAGTTAGGGTCGCAGAAAGCGCGTCCTCGGAAAGCGAAGCGGCGGTAACCGTCAGACCCGATTCAAGAGAGTAGTTAGAAGCGGTCTCCGCGGATTTCTTTTCCACAGGCTCGGTGAACCTGACCAGAGCCGCAGGAGCCAAATCGAACGCCTCGACCGACTTTACGCCGGGCGGGGTCACATCGTTGACGACATATTCGCCCCGCGCGACTTTGCTTGTCTTCCCGTCTTTCCCGTAAGAGCGCGCGTAGACTGTCGCCCTGTCCGTGACCATAATCGGAGAGCGGAACGTCTGCGAGTTTTCTGTCACATCCCCGCCGACGCTAAACCTCAGGGTGTCATACTGCGAATACCACGGGTGGTTGATGTGGACGAAAACAGTATCCTTATGTTCGCCGGGCGCAGGGCTGAGAGCAGGATAGTCTTCCTGCGGCGGCTCGAAAACATCGTACAGAGGGAAGGCCGGAGAAGCGACGTCCGACACGCCCTCGACCGCCGTCGCCGCGAATATTTTGATTCGAGGATCGTTCGGCAGTTGGAGCGCCACAGAATCCGCATTCAAATTTATCGCATACTTATAAATATAAGTGAAATTGTATGAAACGTTCGAGCCGTCCCTATTGTGCAGGTGGGAGGCAAACCACGCCACTGGGTCGCGTTTGATGAAGGCCGGCTTGAGGCCGTATATCTCGCGGTCGTTCTTCCAAATTCGGTTATCCCACTGCCCGATGAAGCCGTTCCATTTCTGGACGCCGACTGAGACGCTTGAAGCGCCAGCCTTGAACGCTCCCGTGACGCCGTCTTCGGTGGCGGCGGCAAGAATATAAACTTTATCGTATTTGCCTTTAGGCAACGCGATGGACTGGCCCTCGCAGGCGACGGCATTCATTTTGCCCGCTCCGCCAGCCTCCATCTTAAACGACACTCCGTCCACATTCAACTCGCCGGGCAGCATGTCGGCTGAGTATGAAAGGCCCGAGCCGTCGAAGCCGGAATCGTTCTTTTCGCCGTCCTTAGTCGCGGCGGCGAAGTTGAGCGGGAGGTCGAGCGGGACTGACTTCGGCTGCGGAGCGGTCGAGCGGGAAGCGCCTATTTTGACGGCAAAAGTTCGCATTATGAACGGCTCCATATCCACCGTTAGCGCGCCGTTCGCAACCTTGGCCGCGCCTATCTCGCGTTCCTGTCCGTCAACTTCCATCGCATCAATGATGGGAGCCGCGAAAGACACCGCGACGCCCTGAGCCAGTTTGCCGTCCAGCTCCTGCAACCGCACGATTATACGGTCGGACTCCTCGGCCATCTTCAAAGCGCGGACGATGACCTGAGAAGAGCCGACATTCATGAATGAGAAAGAACGGCCTAGCGCCCCCGTCCGTTTTCCGGAAGTGAAAGCGAGCAGAGGCTCGTTGAGACGAGCCGCCTGCCAATGGACGCCGCCTTCGCGCCAGCCTCCCTTGTGCGGAGCCATCGCGTACAGGAGCCTATGGCGGCCCATGTCCTGCGTAGCCTGATCGCAGTACGAAAAACATCCGGGCGTGCGGACCAGCGTCAGCCTTATCACGTTGTCAGCCGGTTTATCCGAAGCGTATTTGCTGTCTTCCAGCACAGCCATTCCATAGTCGCCGGACGCGTCAGTGAGATCGAACCACTCGTGGTGGGGAACCTCGTATTTTTTCTCATTGTTGTTAGCGCGGTCAACAACGCCAAGTTTAAGGTTGTAGCTCGCGGAGTCGCGCGCGGCAGTGAGCGGGAACGCCGCTTTCAGGGTGGTTTCCTTCTCGCGCCAGTCGAGAGTTGTGTCGAATTCGAGCTTGTCGCCGGAACCACCGGCCGCGAGGCTAATCACCTGCTTGAAAGTTGAGAACCCATGATGTCTTGTGACTTCGAGCGCGACGCGCGCCGGGCCTGTCTCGATTATCTTTATCTCCGCCGGGCCTTTCACCGCGTCTTTAGGCGGTTTCGACCAGTCGCTCCAGTCGATATTCCACGCCGGCCATTCCCTCGGCGTGTCTTCCATCATCTCAAGCCTTGCCGGAGCGGACAGGACTTCGCGCCCGTTCGCTTTGTCAAACAGGCTTGCGACGTCGCCGTTGGAATCAAGAGTCGCTTTAAAACGCTTGTTTTCAAGTGTGTTGTTCGTGACTGACAATCCCGTTTGAATCGCCGATGGGGCTTCCGCCGCGCGAACATCGAATACGGCGTATCCGACGGACGGAACTTTCGCAAGGAACATCACTTCGATTTCCGCGCCTGACCTGCCGACTATCTGGGATGGAACCTCCGCGCCGTCCGGGCCGAACACCCTCGCGGCTGCGGGAACCGATGCTCCAAAGCCTACCTTGGCTCTAACCAAGTCTTCACGCTCCGCGCTCAACGGGTTGAACACAATTACCGGCTCTCCCTGAACTTCGGTGTCCAGCATCATAGCGGCAGGGCCTGCCGCCGCCGTCAGTATGGACGCGGAAGTGTTCAGCCCTATGACCGCGTCGTTCCATGAATACTCGTAAGCTTCAGGAATGGCGGTTCCGGGAAGGATGTCGTGCATCTGAAGTCCAAGAATCTTGTGCCACACGCCGCGCAGTCTCAATGTTGGATACTTTATTGAGCCGAGCCAGTCGGCTATCAGCGAAGCGCGTTCGGCTCCGTCAGCCAAAAGCTCATTCTTTCGGTTCCATCGTTTCATGTAAGCCTGAGAAGTAATCGAACCGGCGGAATGCTCGGTTAGCAACATGTCGCCTTTGAAAGTAGGCAGTTTGGCGATGTGCTCAGGTTTCATATCTTTGAAGATATCGTCAGACGCTTGAGCTTTGACGCAAAGCGGGCCGTCGCCTTCGACAGATTTGTTAATCCAAGAGGCGGATTCTTCGTCCACCGCGCCGCCCCTGTCGCCCACTCCCACATATTTGAAGTCGGCGGCGAAGCCTGTCTTCTCGCCGTTTTTGCGCGCGCGCTCAAGCCAATCGTTGCTTTTGCTCAAATCCTCTCTTAGACTGCTGACATACGCGCCCGGATTCAACGCGGCAATGATGTGCCTTCCGTCCGGCCCGATCCATTTGCCGACGTTAAACGGAATCCCGACCGCCGAACCCCATGTCAGTTTCTGAGTCGAGAACCCCTTCAACCCGGCGTGCGCGAGCACGGACGGCATTGACGCCGGGAACCCGAAACAGTCAGGCAGCATGTAGTCCTCGCTGATCTTTCCGAACTCATTCTTAAAGAACAGATTGCCATAAAGTATGTTGCGCGTCAGCGACTCCGGGGACGGCGCGTTCACGTCCGTCTCGTCCACCGACGAACCGGAAACGAACCATCTTCCCGCGGCGATATGCTCCTTGACCTTCTCGTAGTCCTTCGGGTAATACTCCTTCATCATCGCGTACCGCAGAGAGCCGGTGAAGTTGAACCTGTAGTTCGGATACTTCGAGAAGTTTCTGAAGTTGTCGAACATGGTGTCCGCAATGTAATTGTCTATGGAGCCGCGGTACGACCACCGCCATTGAGTGTCGAGATGCGCGTAGTTGACGAGATACACGGTGGGAGTGGAAGCAGGGTCGCACATTCTAGGAGCCGCCTTTGACGCTCCCGGCGCAAGAAGCGCGGCGGCCACCGCCGCCGTTATCGTTATCGCCCGGAAGCGCGCGTTTTGCCTTGTATGTCTCATGTCGGATTCCGTCCTTTAAAAGAATGAATCCGCGCCGCCGTTATTTCTCCTTCACCTGATCGATTATCACGGCGCCGAGGATGATGATGCCTTTGATAATGTATATCATTTCAGAGCTGCGTCCCTGCGCGAGAAGTCCGTTGTCGAGCATCCCGATCAGCAGCGCGCCGAACAATGTCTTAAAGATATTTCCCTTGCCGCCCA
>JAKQBV010000339.1 GCA_029573925.1 bacterium | reverse complement strand
GTAGAAAATCTTTTCTCAAATTCTATAAGCGTTTTCGGGTAGTCTTCCATCACTCAAGATACTATATGTTGCGGTTACCTGAGTCAAGTAAATACCCCCATTATTTTATATTGTCTGAAAGCATTCTTTTGATTGTGGCTACCAATTCGGAGCGGGGGGCTGTGATCTGCGCAGGACGGTCGTCCACCCATGCGGCGCGGTCCTTGATATCCTTGGACAGTTCGCGTCCGAGGAGCAGGTCTTTGATGGAGACGGTTCCGGAGTTGAGTTCGTCTTCGCCGCAAATCACCGCCAGAGGAAGGTTTCTGCGGTCGGCGTATTTCAGTTGTTTTCTGAATCCGCCGCTGCCGGTGAAAAGTTCGGCGGGTATGCCCGCGCTCCGGATTTCGAACACTAGCTTCTGGTATTCGGGCATAAGGGAGGGGTCCATCGCGGTGACAAGCACGGGGGCGGAATATGCTGAAGCGTCCGGCGGGAGGAGTTGTTTGAGGGCGGACATAAGCCTGTCTACGCCGATGGAGGCCCCGGTGGCGGGTACTTTTCTGCCAAGGAACCGCTCGACGAGGGTGTCGTATCTGCCGCCGCCGGCGACGGAGCCGAACTGTTTCTTTTCGCCGCGCTCGTCGGTTGTCTCAAAAGTGAGGGCGGCTTCGAACACCGGGCCGGTGTAATAAGCGAGGCCCCTAACGATGAGAGGGTCGAACACGGCGCGGTCTTCTCCGAATCCTGCGGCGGACAACATGTCGTGTATAGCGCGGAGTTCGGAGACGCCTTCGCGGCCCGTCTCGGAGTCTTTGACGGCTTCGAAAAGGGTGTCGCAGACATCCGTGCGGCCGGATCCGGAAGCGCGCAGATATTTTACGATGGAATCTATCTGAGAGTTGGACAGGCCGGCTCCTTTGGTGAAATCGCCGGACTCGTCTTTTCTGCCCTCTCCGAGAAGCCGGATAACGCCGTCCATGCCGACGCGGTCGAGCTTGTCGATCGCGCGCAGGACGACAAGGGAGTTGTCCGAAGCGGAACCGTCAGCGGCTGATACGACGCCTGCGGCTTCCAGCGCGCCGTTAAGGGCCTTGCGGTTGTTGATTTTCACGATATAGCCGCCGCGTTCGACGCCAGCAGCTTCCAGCGCGTCCGCCAGAGCGCAACAGGCCTCGGCGTCAGCCGCCGGGGAGCCTGCGCCCACTGTGTCGAAGTCGCACTGATAGAATTCCCTGAACCTGCCGGGGCCGGGTTTTTCCAGCCTGAAGACCGGGCCGACCTGATAGCGGCGGTAAGGAAAAACGATATCCTTTTCGTGTTCGGCCACATAGCGGGCCAGCGGCGCGGTGAGATCGTATCTAAGGGCGACCCACTCGGCGCTGTCGTCCCGGAAAGCGAAAACCCCGCCATCCGGCGCGTCAACATCGGGAAGATGTTTTCCGAGGGCGTCCAGATATTCGATGTGAGGAGTTTCGAGCGGCTCAAAACCGTACCTGCGGTAAACGGAGCAGACGGAGGCGATCATGCGTTCGCGCAGGAGAACATCCTCCGGGGGGATGTCTCTGAAGCCGCGCGGGAGGCGCGGGATCGGGCCTGTTTCGATGTTCATGTCGCCATCCTGTGAAAACGCCCGGCCGTCTGCCCGAATGGGCGTCCGCCGGGCCGGGTCTTTGAAGTACCGAGGAGGGGATTCGAACCCATGCTCTCTTGATCCACAGTCAAGCGCTTTAGACCAGCTAAGCTACCTCGGCATGTTCGCGCCAGCTTCCGCGCATAATAAAAATACATAAAAACCGGGCCGTTTTCAAGCGCCCGGCAAACACGGGCCGTCCCGCAAACGGCGGTCGCGCTGCAATAGGCTTCAAAGAGAATCCGGAAAACCGTCTATAAGCGAGACTTCGACCATGCCGCGGACAGCGTTGCAGCAATAGAGGGCGGAGGCGTTTTTGATGTCGCGCGCCGAGATGATTCTTTCCTCCGCCAAGCCTCGTTCGAGAAGGTTTTGCCTGAACACGCCGGGGAGCAGCCCGCATGAGACCGGCGGGGTGAAGAGCGCGCCGTCAATCTCGGCGACGATGTTGTTCCACGCGCCTTCCGTAGCTTCTCCGCGCTCGTTGAGAAATAGGATGTCGTACAGCCCGCGCGCTCGGGCTTCGGCGAGGCGGGAGTCATAGAATTCCCTGCGGGTGGTCTTGTGGCGCAGAAGAGGTTCGGCGCTGTCGGCGGCGTCCGCGCTGAACGAAACGTGGCGTGGAGACGCGGGAGGCTCAAGCTCGACAGGCTCCGCTGCGATATCCAAAGCTCCGTCGCTGGAAAGCAACAAGCGGACTTTTAGGGCGGCGCCGGGGCTGGAATATCCGGCGGCGGCGGCCACGCCCGCGCGGGCCGCTCGCTCGTCCAGCGCGAATCCGAGGGCGGACGCGGACGCGCGCAACCGGCTCATGTGAGACTCCAACAGCGGGAAGCCATCCCCGCTCATGCAAAGCATGGTTTCTATAAGTTTGAATCCGGCGGCGTCGCGCATTTGTCCGTTTCTGCGGCCGTCGTGACGGCGCGGCGGGTTTATTCCTGCGTGTATTCCGGTTTGTCGACGTTGAATTTTTTTATCAGCCGGTAGAAGCAGCCTCGATCTATTCCGCTGCGCCGGGCTGCTTCGCTGATGTTGCCTTCGCACTTTTCAAGAAGTTCCTCGAAGTATTCGCGGCCGAACTTTCGGACGACCGCTTCTTTGGCGTCCTTATAGTTGAGGTCGGTCAGGTCGGGGACCGCTTCTGTTTTCGCAAGACCGGCGATTGCCTTCAGCGGCTCCTGAAGGTGGTGCACGCGCATGACGTCGTCGTCGCAGAAAATAAAAGTGCGCTCCATGAGGTTTTCCAGTTCGCGGACGTTTCCCGGCCAGTCGTATTCAGCGAAAACGGCAAGCGCGTCGCTGGACACCGAAGAGATGTTTCTGCCGAATTTCTTGTTGAACTTGGAGAGGAAGTACTCCACCAAGTCGGGGATATCCTCAATTCGTTTCCTTAGAGGGGGGACGTTGATGGAGATGACGTTGAGTCTGTAGAAGAGGTCTTCTCGGAAAGCTCCTGACCTGACCGCTTGTTCGAGATTGCGGTTGGTGGCTGCGATGATTCTGACTTTGACGCGGCGGGAAACGGTTTCGCCGACGCGGGAGAACTCGCCTTCCTGAATGACGCGCAGCAGGCGGGTCTGGAGGTGCGAGCTGAACTCTGCTATCTCGTCGAGGAACACCGTTCCGCCGTCTGCCGTCTCGAAGTAGCCCGTTTTGTCCCTGTGGGCGCTGGTGAAGGCCCCTTTAGCGTGGCCGAAGAGTTCGCTTTCCAGCAAATTTTCTGAGAGCGAGGCGCAATCGACGGTG
>JAKQBV010000333.1 GCA_029573925.1 bacterium | reverse complement strand
CGCCTATGTCGCAGCCTTCATTGCTTGATTCTTGCCTTTGGGCGGATAACAACGCCGCTAGCCAAACCGCTGACGCCACGATGCTTCATGTTTCTTGCCGCCTGAGTTCTGAATAAAACTCTTTTTCAGGGACGACTAATTTAGCATCCGGAATATTTTTTGTTTGTTTTGTTTGAATATCCTGAAAACGGGTATTTATATATAAAAATTCGAGGGTGATCAATTGGGCAAAGTAGCGATAGTCGGAGCTGGTTTCGTCGGTTCGACCGCCGCGTATGCGTTGCTACTCAGAGGCGTGGCGACTGAGATAACGCTTATCGACTCTCACGGGGAGAAGGCGGAGGGCGAAGCGATGGACCTCGGCCACGGGCTTCAGTTCGCGACAGGCTCGCGCATAGATTTCTGCGAGAGCGCCGAAGAATGCGGCGACGCCGATGTGGTGGTGGTCACCGCCGGCGCGGCTCAGAAGCCCGGAGAGACCCGGCTCGACCTAGCGCGCGGCAACGCGAAACTGTTCGCCGACATGATCCCTAAAATCGCCTCCGCCGCGCCTGACTCCGTTCTTCTTATCGTCACCAACCCGGTGGACGTAATGACCATGCTCGCGATAGAGCGCTCCGGCTTCCCGCCCTCTCGCGTAATCGGCTCCGGAACGTCGCTCGACACCGCCCGGTTCAGATATATGCTGGGCAAGCATTTCGATGTCAGCCCCACAAGCGTTCACGCCCATATCATCGGCGAGCACGGCGACTCCGAGTTCCCGGTATGGAGCGGAGCGGACATCGGCGGAGTCCCTCTCGACAAGCTGCCGGACTATTCGAAACCGGAGATGGAGCGGATTTTTGAGCGCGTACGTGACGCCGCGTACGAGATTATCTCCCGAAAGGGCGCCACTTACTACGCCATCGGACTGGTCATAGCTCAGCTTTGCTCTTCCATCCTGAAAGACAAAAACGAGGTCTATCCTCTGTCGGTGAAGATAGACGATTATTATGGTGAGTCGGACGTCTGTTTCAGCGTCCCGGCCGCGCTGGGAGCCGGAGGCGTCTCCCGCGTCCTCCTGCCTGAACTTAACGAACAGGAACAGGGGTGGCTTCACAACACGGCCTCAACGCTGAGAGGGATACGGCGGGATATCGGATAGCGGCGCATTGCGGAACAGTTATTTATCGCGCATGCCTTTCCATGGGCGGCGGCGCGGGTATAATGGATATCGGCGGGCGGCGGACATTCCGCTCCGGGGTGAAACATGAACAACGAGACCGCTTCGGCGGTGCGGATTCTGGTGGTCGAGGACCAGCTCGACATAATGGAGCTGTTCGGCGCGCTGCTTGAGATGGACGGAGCCGTGGTTCACAAGGCCTCCAGCTACAACGAAGCTCTTGAAATTACGGACAACAATAAAATCGACATCGTGCTGACGGACTACAAGATGCCCGGAATGCACGGCCTGTACCTGTTGGACATGATAAAACACAAGAATCCGAACATGCCTGTGATACTGATGTCGGCCTATCTCGACGATGACGTGGAGGTGAAAGCGCGGCGGCTCGGCGTCGACTACATTCTCAGAAAACCCTTCGAATACAAAGAATTATTTAATGCGATAAGAAAGCTGCTGAGGAAAAAATGGCGCGAGTAAAATGGACTAAGGAAAAGATAGTCAAGCGGATACTGTCGCTCCACAAGCTGGGCGAGGACTTGTCCAATAGCAACGTAAAAAGGATAGACGGCGCGCTTGTGGGAGCGGCGACGGCATATTTCGGCAACTGGAGCGCGGCCCTAGAGGCCGCCGGACTTGACAGCGCGGAGGTGAAAAAAGCGTCTCAGCGCCGCCGCAACGAAAAAATCAAAAAATGGACTTCCGAAAAGGTGCTGGAGGAAATACGCCAGAAAGCCGACGCGGAAAAGGATTTGAGCTATGCTTATATGAAGGAAAAACATCCGGCTCTCGTGGCGGCGGCGGGCAAATACGTCACAAGCTGGAAGAAAGCCGTCGAAGCCGCCGGATTCGACTACAAGGAAGTTCAGGAAAAAGGAAAGCTGCACAGGCAGGAGTTGAACAAAATCTGGCGCGGGGATTTGCTGCTCGAACGGCTCGATAAGTTCGGGGAGTCCCCGGACGAGCGAGAGGTTTCTAACAAAGCTCCGGCTTTTCACATGTTGCTAATAAAACATTTCGGAAGCTGGCGCTCGGTTGTTTCGGCGCTTAAGAAACGGCGAAAGGAAAGGATGTAAAACAGTTGGCTAAACAGATGGCGGCGGATTTGAAGGCGGGCGACCATGTCGCCACCTTCCTTCAAATCGACGAGGCGAGCGTTTTCAATTTTCAGAAGAAACCCGGCAAATACGCCGTGTTCACTTTCAAAGACAGGTCAGGCTCCGTGAAAGGCGTCTGCTGGGACAGGGGCGAGGAGTATTTTTCGTCTTTCGGCGACGGTCAAGTGGTGTTCGTCGAAGGAAGGGTCGAGTCGTACAGGGGCAGCATTCAAATCGTCGTGGACGCGATAATCGACAAGCCGGAAGGCTCGTTCGACCCGGACGACTTTCTGGTCAAAACCACTCTCGACGTGGAAGCCCTCTGCGCCTACATCTCCGAGACGATTGGAAAAATCAAAAACAGGCACATACGGCGTCTGCTTGAGTTATTCTACGAAGACCCGGAGTTTGCGGACAAGTTCCGCCGCTCCCCCGCCGCGAAGTCCATCCACCATTCATACCTCGGCGGGCTTGCCGAACACACCGCCAACTGCCTGCGCCTCGCAGAGACCCTGTGCGACGTCTACCCCCAGCTTGACCGGGACCTGCTCTACGCGGGCGTGCTTCTGCACGACTCCGGCAAAACGGTCGAGCTTAGCTGCGAACACAGCGTGGACTACACAGACCAAGGCCGCCTTCTCGGCCACATCGTGATAGGCTACACCATGGTTCTGGACAAGATACGACAGATAGAAGGGTTCCCGGACTCAAAGAAGGACGAGTTGCTGCACCTTATAATCAGCCACCACGGAGAAAACGCCACCGGATCGCCGAAACGACCCAAGATGGCCGAGGCCTGCGCCCTGCACTTCCTCGAAAACCTAGACGCCCAGACCAAACGCTTCCTGCAAATCGTCGAGGAAAGCGGCCCCGGCGCCCGCGAAGCCAAGTGGACCGCCTACAACCGTATGCTGGAAAGATACATCTACCGCAAACCGGTGGACGAAGACCAATGACCGGAACGCCTCCGCCCGACGCGCGGGTCGGACGCTTTCTTTCTGCCGCTCATGCCTGAAAAATCGGAACCGAAAATCCCCGCCCCCGAACGCCTGCTCAACCTCAGCGTGTACCTTCTCGAAAGAAAAAGGCCCGCCTCGCTCCGGGAAATATTCTCGGAGGTCGAAGGCTACGACCCTTCGAAAGACCACGACTCCAACCGGAGGATGTTCATACGGGACAGGGAGACGCTGCGCGGCCTCGACATCGACACGCTAATGGAGAAAACGACGGACCCTGCGACCGGCGCGGAGACGGAGGGCTACAGGATAGACCCGGCGGATTTCTATATGGAGCGGGTGACGTTCAGCGACGCGGAAGTGGAGGCTCTGTCGCGTCTAGGGAAGAGGCTGGGGAAAACGGGAGCCGCCCCGCTGCGAGAGCTTGAATGGGCGGTCGCCAAAGCGATATCCTCCGGCGGAAGGAGGTCCGCGGCGGGCGCTCCCGTCGAAACCGTCCTGCTCAACTTCGAGCCGGGCGAGGACTCGGCAAAAGTCGAGGCCGTCCAATCCGCCATCTCCGAACGGCGCGGGCTGGAGATAAAATACCGCGCCCCCGGAACGCAAAAAGGCTCTTCGCGCAGAGTGGACCCCTACGGGCTTTTCCTCCGGCGCGGCCAGTGGTACGTAGTGGGCAAATGCCACCTCAGGGGCGAAACGAGGATGTTCCGCCTCGACAGGCTCGAAATAGAGGGCGGAGCGCGCTCGGCGGCCCGCTGCTTCGACATCCCCGCCGATTTCTCTCTGGAAGACTACGTTAAACGCCGCGCGCCATGGGAGTTCGGCGACGAGCGCCCGGCGGACGTTTCAATCCGCTTCCACCCGGATTTCTTCTGGCAGACGCGCAACGCTTGGAGCGACCTCGATTCGGTGTCTTTCGACGAGAATTCGCGAACCATGCGCCTCAGAAGCGTCAACGAACAAGCCCTCTTCGGCTGGCTGCTCGGATTCGCCGACGGCGCGGAACTGCTCTCTCCTCGCCCTGCCAGAGAACGGTTCGCCGCCGTCCTGAAAAAAATCATCGAGAACGCGGGTTGAAACCGCACATGAGAAAAAAGAAAACAACATCCGCAGACAAGACGAGAAAAGCCCTCGAGATTGCGGGCAAGCTGCCCGCGCTCAGCGGCGAGGAACTGCCGGATGTGGCGCGCAGGCTCGGTGTGACCGAAAAAGAACTTATCCGGCTGGCTGAAACGCTTTCCATGTGCGGCCTGCCTCCATACACTCCCGACGCGCTTTTCGATGTTTACATTGACGAGAACAACAGGATACACGCGCGAAGCCCGGTCGGATTGCTGGAAAGGCCGGTGCAGTTGAGCGGAGCGGAGGGCCTCGCTTTGCTTCTGGCGGGCAGAGCGGCGGCGGGCGCGCGCACCCCCGCCCTATCCTCAGCCCTCGAAAAAATCCGCGCCGCCATGAACCCCGCAAAATTAGACGCGGCCGACCGCGCGGCAAAATCCCTCGACATCGCTCCTGAAACAGGCGGCCTAGAACCTCTGCTAGACACAATCTCCTCCGCCGCCGCCGATTCGGTCAAACTGGAAATGGAATACTTCACGCCTTCGCGCGGAAAAGTGGCCTCGCGCGTCGTGCGTCCGTACGGGCTTATCTACAATGTCGACCGCTGGCTAATCGTCGGATGGTGCGAAATGAGAGGCGAAACGCGGGTGTTCAGAGCGGACCGCGTGAAATCCGCGCGCGCCACAGGCGAAAAATTCGAACGCCCCCCCGGATTCGACCTCGAAACATTCAGACGCGACGAGATGTTCAAACACATTGAAAGAACTATTCCCGTCAGGCTAAGATTCAGCGGCGGCGCGGCGGGATGGGCCTGCGGACGATGGCCAGAACGCGCCCGCTCCGACAACGACGGCTCCATATCCGTCGAGTTCCGCGCCGACCGCCTAGAAAACATCGTCGGCATGATACTCAGCCTAGGCCCCGAAGCTCAGGTCGTCTCGCCTCCCGAACTCAAAGCGCTCGTCGCCGCCGCCGCTTCCGCCGCGCTCTCCCTCTATAAGCAAATCGCCGAAAAACAAGCTTAAAACGGGATGTTGTTTATGGATATCTATCAATAAACGGATTAACAGTGGCGTCGGAAACAGAAACGCGACAGCGGTTCTCTTCCCGACGACTTTTGAAACGTTTTGAAGAGATTCAAAGAGAAACTTTTTCAAAAGTTTCTCTTTGGCTTTTCTTTCTTCCTCGCTATTTGTTTTTCGCCGCGCCGCGCGTCAACGCGCGCGGTGAATGAGCGCCTGCTCAATCACGTTGAATTCGTAGAAAAATGAGGCTATGCCGGAAACGATTTTCGCCGGAGGCTCGAATCGGCACACCGCCCTCGCGATTCTAGGAGAAATCTTCCCCTTCATCGCCTGTGTCACCGGAAACGTCACAAGATGGCCGAGGTGTCCGGGGCACACGATGTCCGCTCCGAGTCCGAGCAGCTTCTCGACAGTCTCAATCAATTTATCATAGTCGTAGCCCGCGCGCTCGCAGCTTGGCACATAGCAGTCGCCGGTGAAGATGATTTTTTTGCCTCTCACGACAGTCGAGACCGCGACGCTTCCTTCAGTGTGGCCGGGCGCGTGAATTATCTCAAACTCCAGCCCCGCCGCCCGCAAGATTTCTCCGTCGCCCAGCGGGATGTCCACTTCAAACTGCGGAAATTCGTCCCGGAACATCCAGCCGGCGCATGTCAGGTCGGCGTCTCCGCTCTCGCACGCCGGGGCGTCAAGTTCGTGGACGGCGATCTTCACCGCGGGGTTCCTTCGCTTCAACTCAGCCCCGCCGCCCACATGGTCGTAATGGCAATGCGTCCCTATCATCAACTCGATATCCATAATCTCCACGCCGAGACCGCGCAGGTTCCTCTCCCTGCGCTCGAAGCCGAAAGGAGAGCCGCAATCTATCAGAACCGCGCCTTCCGGCCCTATAACGACGTACACCGCGCTGTCCCTCGGATGACTTCTGCGGACTCCTCCCACAGCGTACACGTTTTCGCATACTTTGTACGGCTTCAAAGTCGGGTATTCCATGTCTGCAAACCTCCTCGGCGCGACCTCTCGTTTATATGGAAAAGCCGGGGCGTTTCGCGCGCGGCGGGAGCAGGTTCAACCACTCGCATCCTTCCCGCCCCCCATCAATATTTCCTTATATTTTCATTCTAGTCCATCCCGCCGCATTCTTCTATTTCTCTAAGTTTTTATATCAAGAAAGCGCATGTTCATCCTTCGCCCGGACGGCGCTGAAGCGCAGGCCGCAAAACTCATCTATCGACATTAGCCTTGGAGGTTATAATAATGATGCGGGGCCGCGCGCTTCCTTATCCGACGCTGCGGACACCCTAACGGAGGGGAAATGACGAGAATGAAAAAAATATTGGCATTTATACTGACATCTCTTGTTCTAGCGGCAACAACTCGCGCGGCGGCGGCGGACACACTCAAGCGCTTCAATAGCGACGAGGCTCTAAAGCTGGACGCTTCCGAATGCGAGTCAGGGTTCTCATTCGCCGTCATGGCGGACACTCACCAAAGCGAGGGCGTGTTTCCCCGTTTCGTCCGCATGGTTGCGGACGCCAAACCAGCTTTCGCGGTGACGGTCGGCGACTTCACAAAT
The DNA here is from genome assembly GCA_029573925.1 of bacterium. Lineage (GTDB taxonomy): Bacteria > UBP15 > UBA6099 > UBA6099 > UBA6099 > UBA6099. The sequence goes on along the minus strand of JAKQBV010000333.1, from coordinate 1,049 downwards.
AACGGGCTGGCCGAAGAGTACTCCCGCTATGTCGAGACTATCTCCGGCGCGGGAGTCCCATGGTTCTCCGTTCCCGGCAACCACGAGTACCGCACGCCTGCCGGGCGCACATCTCACGACGGTAAAAAACGGTTCGAGAAAATATTCGGTCCGGCGGACTTCGCGTTCGAGCATTGCGGCTGGCGTTTCGTCCTTCTGGATGTAGTCGCGTACGACCTGCTGTCGCCTTCGCAATTGAAGAAACTTGACCGCGCGCTCTCCGGCTCTGGCGGCCGCGCGGCGGTGTTCTCCCACTATCCTCCGGCAATCATCGACAAATGGGCTGAAGGCATTTGGGTGTCCGGAGCCGAGGAGGCAATGCGCTTAATGAATGAACGGGAAACGCGATACTTCTTCGGCGGACATATCCACGTTCACGACAGCTATGTCGCCGGGCCGACGACATACATCATCACCGGCGGAGGCGGAGGCGGGCTTGACTCGGACTACTCCCCGCAAGACCTGCGGTCGCCTTCCGCAGGCCCCTTTCACCACTTCATCATGGTGGACGTCAAAGGCGACGAATCGTCTTTCCAAATCGTGAAACTCGAAGAGTAAACCGAGAGCGACGAAACGAAGAGAAGAATGAAGGAATAAAAACCAAAGAGAAACTTTTGAAAAAGTTTCTCTTTGAATCTCTTCAAAACGTTTCATTGGTCGTCGGGAGCGAATCGCCGCCGCGCTTCTCTCCCGACGCCCCATGTAGAATCATTTTAAAAACAGATTCCTCTGAAAACCCTTTTTTAATATCTTTTCGCTGATATGCGCCGATGGCGCAGGCGAAGCCGCGACATCGGCGCTAGCATAAAACGTTTTGAAAGGGATTTTAAGGGAAAACTTTTTCAAAAGTTTTCCCTTAAATCATTTAAGGGGCATCCGGAAATCGAGTGGGTGGCCCCAATATGTAGTATAGCTGGACTTGAAACCGGACGGAAGAGATGCTAAACCTCGAACACGAGGCGTCAAGGGTCTTCGATGAACTCGCTTCGCTCGCCCTTGACTCCCCGCGT
>JAKQBV010000275.1 GCA_029573925.1 bacterium | reverse complement strand
AACGCGGTGTGCCTGATTTCCGGCGGCGCGGGCACGGGAAAGACGTACACGGTTTCATGTATCGTTGACCTTTACCGCGACGCCGATCTTTCCGTCATTCTCGCTGCGCCCACAGGCAAGGCGGCGAAACGACTCGAACAGGCCACGGGCATGGAGGCGTCCACGATACACCGCCTGCTCGGATACGACGGCGTTTCATTCCAGCGGGGTCCGGAAAATCCTATTGACGCGGATGTTATCATTCTGGATGAAGTCTCCATGCTGGATGTGCCCCTCTGCTGGCGGCTGTTTCAGGCGATTGATTTCGGGCGCACAAATCTCGTTCTGGTCGGCGACCATAACCAGTTGCCGCCCGTGGGACCAGGCAACATCCTTCGCGACCTGATTCAGAGGAAGATTGTCCCCGCGACTATCCTCACCGAGGTTGTGCGGCAGGCGGGTATCCTTAAGGAAAACAGCATCGCCATCCTTTCAGGTCAAGTCCCCCGCAATGTAGAGAATGCGGTCGACCGTAAAGAATGGTATGTGGTGGACAAATTCATTGAGCCGGGAGACATTCTGAAGTTCATTCTCTACCTATACGACAATGTCCTATCTGAAAAACTCGGCTTCGACATTGTCCGGGAGGTTCAACTTCTCGCTCCCATGAAAAAGGGAGTCCTCGGTGTGGACAATCTCAACATCGAGTTGCAGCGCCTTATTCAGAAGAAATGTTTCGATTTCGACGTTGAACCCGTCCGGCCCGGCAAAAGACCGAAACTGTACGTCAACGACAAAGTCATCCAGAACCGCAACAACTACGGCCTCGACGTGATGAACGGTTCTGTCGGGTATATCAGGCGCATCGACGCCGCAAACGGCGCTTACCACATTGAATTCGACAACGGAGTAACTACATTCGAGCCGGATGACATGAAACACATCTCGCTCGCTTTCGCATCGACCGTCCACAAAATGCAAGGTTCAGAATGCGAGTGCGTTATCGCGGTCATCCATAAATCGCAGTCATTCATGCATCATAGGAACCTGTTTTACACCGCCGTGACCCGCGCGAAAAAGACCGCCATCATCATCGGCGACCGCTGGGGCATCCGAAATTGTGCCGAGCGCGCTTATTCCGACCGCCGCCGGACTCTCATGAGCCTGGATTGCTGATCCGGGATACCACTTTAAAAGGAGATGCAGAAATGGACAAACTGATAAAATTCCTTCTGAAGCTCTATTCAGAGAAGTTCTTCGGATGTGTTATAATCAAGTTCGAAAACGGCAAGGCAACACATATAGAGACGAATTCGACACAGAAGTGGCAATATAAGGATTTGCCAATAGAGTAATTATTTATCAAGCTGGAGAACAACAGGTACGGAGAACAATCTTAATCATGACTCCTGTAAAAGATATTATCAGAAGAATCGTTGCAGATAGAAACATTCAGGAGTTATTGCATTTTACTCGCTTCGACAATCTAACAAATATTATTACATTTGGCCTAAGACCAAGAAGTCAATTAGGGAATATTACTGCTTTTACCAACGATAATTATCGTATGGATGGCTATATAGGAGCATCCTCATTGTCTATCTCTTTTCCCAATTACAAGATGTT
>JAKQBV010000234.1 GCA_029573925.1 bacterium | reverse complement strand
ATACCGCAGACACGATCTCAAGTGCTATTATGTTTTGCAAGACCCGTTTCCTCCTTTACCGGCTTGTTCCTCAAACAAAACCTGTATCAGAGAAACGGGTCTTTCTTCTACTCCCTCCTACAACTTTGGGACGTTATCAATCAATTTCACTATTGTTTGCGTGGTAATGTTCAACGGCTTCCGTTCCGGAACTAAACATATCGACGTTGAACCCTTCAATTTCGAGAGCCTCTTTAAATGTGAGAGCGAAATCCAAGTCGTCGTCCACCAGCATAAGATTCCCGCTGAAAGCCGCGCGCCGAGTTTTGACCGATTTATCATCTTCCATATTCGCAAGCGAAACGTCCGCTAACGGCAAGTGAACTTTAAATATCGAGCCTTCGCCCGGCTTCGTATAAACATCGATGAACCCGCCATGCGATTTGATTATGCCGTGGCTGATTGACAATCCCAATCCCGAGCCTTTGCCTCTGTCTTTCGTCGTGAAGAACGGCTCGAAAATGCTTCCTAGACTATCCGCGTCAATTCCTGAGCCGCTATCCTCCACGCTTATTGACGCGAAAGAGCCGGGAGCGACATCTTTTATTTTCGCCTCATCCGGGCCAACTTCAACCCTTCCAGCGCGCAGCATCAACTCCCCTCCTTCAGGCATTGCGTCGCAAGCGTTCAGGCATATATTCAACAGAGCCTGATAAATCTGGTTCGCGTCCGCGACGATAATTCCAGCATCCTCGTCGAGTCGCGAATTCATGGTTATGCTAGGAGAAGCCGCGCTTTTCAACATCTCCAGCATGTCGCCCGCAACCTCGTTCACGCTGACAGCCTTCACATTCAATTTTTCCCTGCGCGCGAATGTGAGCAGTTTCATCGTCAAGTCGCCCGCGCGCCTGCATGAATTCAAAATCCTATCCGCTTTTTTCGCTATTGGAGAATCATGCGGCGTCGCTCTGAGCATAAGCTCAGCCGTCCCGCTTATGGTTGCCAATATATTATTAAAATCGTGGGCTATCCCGCCAGCCAGCAGCCCTATCGCCTCCATTTTCTGCGACTGCAAAAGCTGTTCGTTAGTCCTCTTCAACTCCGCCGTTCTTTCATCAACAATCCTTTCGAGGTCGCGCTGATGTTCGGCAAGAGCAATTTCGACGTTCTTCCTTTGCGTCACATCAAATTCAATGCCATCCCATCTGGTCGAGCCATCGGCGAGCGCGGTCGGACGCGACACGAATTGAGACCAGCGGACGCTTCCGTCGGGAAACAAAACGCGCGTCTCCGTCTGAAAAACGCGCATATCAACATTCGCCTGTTCCTCTCCCGAATAAACGCTCTCCGCGTCTTCCGGGTGAACCCGGCCGTAAATCAACATCGGGTCGGCCATTCCCTGCTCCGGCGTCACTCCGTAAAAATCGATTACTCGTTCGCTCAGATAAGTGAACTGCCTCGACCCGTCCGGCCTTCGCATCACCTGATATATCATCCCGTTGTAAAGGTTGTCGTTTATGGCGCGGACCAGCGACTCGCTTTCGCTCAATGCGGTTTCAGCCTGAAGTTTCTGCGCACTGAGAAGTTTCTTTTCAAGTTCGGCATTTTCCCGTTCGATGTCTTTCTTTTCCGTTATATCTATCAGCGCGCTTAGAAACCCGACCATTTCACCGTCATCGTCGATTATCGCGCTCGTATTATTCAGAGCGATTATGACCCTGCCGTCTTTTCTTCTCACCTCATGCTCGTAGTTGACAAGTTTGCGGCTCGACTTTATTTGTTCATAGACGTATGCCGCCTGCTCTTCCGTAATGCCAACATCTTTGACAGTCATAGCCACTAGCTCGTCGCGGGAGCAGCCGAACATATCAAGCCCGGCCTTGTTCGCGTCAGCAAATCTCATTTGAGTGTCAAGAATAAAAATTGCCGCAGCGGATTCATCATAAATCCGCCGATATTTCCGCCCCTCGCGCGCTTCCTGTTTTAACAATTCATTTTCTCTTTGCAGAGATTCAAACTTTTCTTCCATGCGCGCCGCCTCGCCCTCTTTTTTCTTTCGCTCTCGTCTTCTTGTAATATTAGCATTTACTATACATAGCTATTCTATTTTTTGCCGCTACATTGTCAATTCAAAGCTAAGCGCCTGTCACCGTCCACTCTCGCGGCGAAAACGACATAAATATAAACACCACAAAAATCTTGAGTTTGGGTATAGCCCCTAGGGGAGTCGAACCCCTGCTTTCGGACTGAGAATCCGACGTCCTGGGCCACTAGACGAAGGGGCCTTGCTTTTTGTTCTGCGGGAGGAGGATTCGAACCCCCACCAGATGGTCCAGAGCCATCTGTCCTGCCATTAGACGATCCCGCAATGCGCTGTAAATTATAATGAACGGATTTGAAAAGTCAACTTCATTTGTGAGCTATTTCAGGGCATTTTGACTGGCTATATTTTCGCTCGGCAATAAGCGTCGCGGCAACAGCAAATGCGAGTCCGATCCGGCGGGCGCGCGGGCGCGTTATTTCTTTTTCGATTTCTTCTCCGCATACTCTTTTGTCTGATTCAACAGGATGCTGACCGGAGACACCTGAAGGGCGAGAGCAAACTCCGGCCTTGTGGTGACCAATCCAGAGACAAGCTTGCCCATCTCCATTAGGTCGGGGGCTTTGTCATAGTAATAAACGAGAGTGCGTTTGCCGCCTTCTATCGGAGTCAACTGCCAGAAACCCGGTTCTACGCTCGAATCTTCGGGGTCGTGCATAAACAATTTCGGCTTCTTCATCACGTATCGGGTCGAATACTTCTGCGTCGTGGCAATCGGGCCGACAATTTTGATTCTTAAAACAAAATCGACAGTGGCCTCGTTGTCTTTTTTGTTCCGAATTACCGGCGGGTCCATGTCTGGTATGAACTTATCGTAGTTCTTGAAGTCGGTTATCACGCTCCAAACGATGTCCGGAGAAGCGTCCACCATGACTATGCACAGCCGATGGGTGAGTTCCCCTTTCTCGTCGTATATCATGTTGAACAACTGGCCTTTTTCGGCAAGTTTGATGAGAGTGTCCTGATCCAGATTTTGTTCCAGCGGGTTTACAGCGGCGCGCGCGAGCGATGAAACAATCAGGAGCGCGCACACAACGGCGGGAACAAGAAGTTTTCTCATATTGGATCACCTCGCGAAAAACATTATCAATATAAAACAAATGATACCCGCTGCGCGCGGGCCGCGCAAGGAATGACGATTGAGCCGGGCGGGCGCTAGCGCGCGGGCACGGGCAGCAACAGATGCGACGGCTTGTCCTTGCTTAGATGTATCGTGGTGTTGGCTATCTTATAGTCATCCGGCAACTGCGGAGTGGCGGCGTATTTGCGGAAGCTTTTCGCCGCTTCTTCCAGCGGGCCGGGCCGAACGTCGATGAGGCGTCCGTTGTGCATGTTGACATCGAAGCGCGGGAAGTTCGAGCCGGACACGACGGCGCGCAGCTTGTGGCCTTTGTTAATGATGATGCTGGTTGACCACAAATCGACTTCAACCTGATAGGTCTGTCCGGGTTTGAGCGGAACGCGGTATCTGTCGCTCTCGCGGCTTGACGCGCGAAGGAACCCGTCGGTTATGAGCATTGAGCGTCCGTCCGGATAGACATCTGTGAGGCGCACCGCGATATCGGTGTCCACAACGTCAGTGGTGAAATGGATTACGGCTTTGATGCGGCCTGTGATTTCTAGCGGCGCGTCCAGAACCGGAGTCGAGAAAACAAGGACATCGTCGCGGCCCTCGATTGGGGTTTGGTCGCGAGGCCCGGCGGGAAGCATCAGGTTGGCCCCGCCGATGCTCGGAACGGGATTGGCCGGGTCGTCAACAATTGAGAGCGCAGATTGGTCGTCGCCGGGAAGCGAAGCGGACAAGGAACCGTCAGAGTGGAAGTAATAAGGAATGAGGT
>JAKQBV010000218.1 GCA_029573925.1 bacterium | reverse complement strand
CGCCTCCGCGCGCTCAAGCGCGGCTTTAAGCAGGTAATCGCCAGCCGCGTAGTTGCCTTTGAATTTGAATTGTTTCACAAGCTCCGCGACCGGAGGAGCGTAGACAAAAGGAGAACGGCATGAGTCGAGCGGTGTTCCGTCCCTGCATTCCGAGCAGTCGTCCGCGAACCTGACGCCGGGAGGAAGCGGGCGTCCGCACAGGCCGCAGTAAGGGGGCGCTACGGGGACGGTCTTTCTGTCGCATTTATCGCACACGATTTTTCCGCATGATTCGCCGCAGCACAGACACTTCAGAGGCAGGAATATCGCGGCCGCCTCGCGCAGGTTTGATATGGCGTTTCGGAGAAAAAGCATTCAAGACCGCCGCGACATGTTAGACGGCAGGCGGTTGCGTTCCGCCGGGCTGGCGATCCCCTTCCACCCTTCCGATGATATCGCTGCTGGAGAAGCCGGGTATTTCGGGGATGATGACAAGCCTGCCGCCCCACCCTTCGACTTCTGCGCGCCCGACTATATCTTCCGGAGCGTAGTCGCCGCCTTTCACAAGCACGTGCGGCCTGACGCGCAACACAAGCTCAAGCGGGGTGTCCTCATCGAAAATCGAAACATGGTCCACAAAGAAAAAAGACATTAGAAGCTCGGCGCGCTCTTCCGCAGAGAAGATGGGCCGCCTCGGCCCTTTCAGCCTGCGCACCGAATCATCGCTGTTGAGGCCGACCACCAAGATGTCGCCCTCCCGCCTCGCGCTATAAAGATTGTATATATGGCCGGGATGAATAATATCGAAACACCCGTTCGTGAAAACGATATGCTTTCCGTCTCTGCGGTATCCGGCGCAAAGTTCGCCTATCTGTTCCCTGTCCACGGCTTTCACGATGAAGCCTTTCTCCTTATGAAATCTGAGAGTTCGCCGGCGTCGACGGCGGTTGTGCCGCGTTTGCGCACCACCACGCCAGCGGCGTAGTTCGCAAGCTTGACGGAGTCTGAGACCGAATGCCCGCCGCTCAGTCCGAGCGCGACGACCGAAAGCACGGTGTCGCCCGCGCCGGTGACGTCATACACCTGAGTGCTCATAGCCGGGATCATAAGCATTTCTGAACTGTCGGTTATGAGCGCCATGCCGCCCTCGCCAAGCGTTATCAGCACGGACGCGGCGTTCAACCTGTCCCTGATTGCCTGTCCGGCGCCGAAAAGCGACTTCTTGTCCGTGATTTCTATTCCCGATATCTGTGTGGCTTCCATTCTGTTCGGAGTGAGAATGCTTACGCCCCTGAACCACTCCGCGTTTTTCGGTTTAAGGTCTGCGGCCACGATTTTTCCGTGCTGTTTGGCAAGGTTTATCAGCCCGCTCATCAGCTTCGGGCGGATAACCCCTTTGTCGTAGTCGGAGATCGCTATCCCGTCCACTTCGGCAATCATCCGTTCGATTCTGCGAAGCATCTTGGAAGTGACGCATTCGTTCACCGCCCCGGTGAATTCCTGATCCGCCCTCATGACCTGCTGGCCCTGAGCGATAATCCTGACTTTGGAAGTGGTCGGCCTAGAAGGGTCTATGGCGAGGTTCTTCGTGTCGATTCCTTTTTTTGCGAGAATGCCCTTGAGGATGTTTCCGTTGGGGTCTCGACCCGCCACGCCCATCAGGTCGGCTTTCGCGCCAAGCGACATAATGTTGGCCACAGTGTTCGCCGCGCCGCCCGCGTTAAACGTCCTTTCCTTCACCACCACCACAGGGACGGGAGCTTCGGGGGATATCCGAGTCGCCGATCCCCAAGCGTACTCGTCCAGCATCACGTCTCCGACGACAAGAATCCTGAGTTTCTTGAAGCTTTCGAGCATGTCTAGCCATTTCTTCTGACTGTCATCCGTTGCCCGCGCCTTCGGCATTTATATCGTCCTCCGAAAAATTTCGATGTCGCGCCCGCGATGATAAAAAAGCAAGAGCGCCATTCTCCGAGTCAATCCACAATCGCCGCGCCGCGCGCTGGCGATGTCTCATAGATTTTCAACCTGCGGCCGGTTTTTTTAAAGTACTCTTCGGAAAGATAAGCTTTCAAATCTTCCAATCCGTCCCGTCGAGCCAGAGCCACGGCGCAACCGCCGAACCCGGCTCCCGTCATCCTCTCGCCAATAACCGCAGGCGATTCCTCTGCCAATTCGTTCAGAACGTCTAGTTCATCGCAACTCACTTCATAGTCGAAACGGAGGCTATCATGCGAAGCGAACATCAGCGCCCCGAACCGCTCCATGTCCCCTTTCAGCAAAGCCTGCATGCTGTCCAGCGTCCTCTGGTTCTCCGTCACCACGTGACGGCATCGTTTTTTGACCACGTCCGGCAGCAGTCTTGAGAATTCCTCGAACTGAGTCTCGGAAACGTCCCGTAGCGCGCGGATTCCGGGCAGAGCCCCGCTCAGAATCCTCACGCCTTCTTCGCACGCGGCGCGCCTCTCGTTGTATTTCGAGTCCGCAAGCCCGCGAGACTTTCCGGAATCGAGAATCAGCGCGACTTCGTCCCTGAGTTTCATAGGCGCGTGTTTATGCTCCAAGCTGCGGCAGTCAAGAAAAAGAGCGTGATCCTCCCGGCAGAGACAGGAGGCGAATTGGTCCATTATCCCGCATTTCACGCCGAGATAGTTATGCTCGGCCTTCTGTCCGAAAAGCGCGATTTCCACTCTGCCCGTTCCAAGCCCGTTCAGTTGGTCGATGAGCAAACCTGCGGCCACTTCGAGAGCGGCGGAAGAACTCAGCCCCGAACCTTGCGGCGCATCTCCTGTCAGAGCAGCTTCTAAACCGCGAATCTCTCCGTCGTACTCCTCGTCGAAGGTTCTTGCTACTCCCTCTACGTACTGGCTCCATCTGGGACCGCTAGCGTCATATCTTTCATCAAGGTTGAATTCCGCGCTTTCGCCGTAGTCCAGCGAGCGGAGTCGAACCTTCCGGTCTTCTCTCAGGCGTCCGACTATTGTGACTCCGTGGCTGATGGCCATAGGCAGCACGAACCCGTCATTGTAGTCCGTGTGCTCGCCGATAAGATTGACTCTGCCGGGAGCTTTGGCGGCGATAATTGCCCCGCCGCCGCCGAAGACCCCTTCAAAAACGTCTCTTGTTTCAGCCACTGTCGCCAATTTGAACTCTCCGATGACGTCATGCCGTTTCAACACATAAAATACACCCTAACCGGCGCTAATTTCCATAAAAAGTTTAATCTTTGAACCCGGATTCGCCGATAGAGCCGACGAACCGGGGCGATTTTCATAGCGGCGAACTCACGCACAAAGCAAGTTTGTGAGCGCCACCCATTTA
>JAKQBV010000200.1 GCA_029573925.1 bacterium | reverse complement strand
CATGAAAACCCGGTTCATTCCCTTCTGCGAAGAATCAATGCCCTCGGAAATTGAAATAAATTTTACGCCGCGCGGTTCGAGCTCATTTTCAATAAAGCGGAGCAGATGAAGCAGCGAGCGAACAAGCCGGTCAAGTTTTGTCACGACTATAATGTCAACATCGCCCGCTTCCAACTTCTTCTGAAGCTTCCCGAATCCGGGCCGGTCGAAATCCTCGCTGCAAGCCCCGGGGTCCGTGAATATCTGAATCAGACTCCATTCCGGCTGTCCGGCGGCATATCCCATTATCTGGTCTTTCTGCACATCAATGCTCAACCCCTGCGCCTGATCCAGCGTGGAGACGCGGGCGTATCCGTAAACGCGAAGATTCTTATTTCCCATCGCCGCCCCCCGTCTCCAAGGCGTCAAATGGCGGGTGAAATTCGACTGCGGCAATCACCCTATCCTTTATTGTCACTCTTTTGACAATAGCCGCGATGACAGACCTCTTTGTTTCTGGCGAAAAAGACGCGAATGCTTTCTCGAAATTGTCCGTCAGAGCCTCGAAGAGTTTCTCATCAAAGAGCGGTGCTTCATTCCGCAGCATTTCCATCTCGATGTCGGCGATTGCCAGAAGATGCGCCATCTTCTCTTTCTCCAAGTTTGATTTTTGCCGCGCTTGGCTCTCGATGAGCCGCGTCGCCGCTCCGAGGCCTTCTATCCTTGAGAGTTTCCCGTTAATTTTTGCAACCTGCGATTTCAACTCAACGATTTCTTTTTTTCGCTCCGTGTTTTGCGGCTTCGACATCTGTTTGATCTTGTTTTTAATCGCCCTTATGTTGTCTTTGCTCCCCAGAGCGGCCGCTATCCTCTTTTCAATCTCTTCATCTATTTTTTTGGCGCGCGCTATTCTTGAGTTGCAATAAGCGATTCCATGAGCGCTTTGCGGGATGCAACTATACACATAAGAAATGTGCGTGGCACCCTCTTTCTTTGCTTTAACCTTATGCGCGCCCATGTTCCCGCCGCAAACGCCGCAGGTCACAATTCCCCGAACGAGAAGATGGTTTTCATCTGTAACAACGCGTTCGTCGCCAGCGTGTTCACCCGCGCGGGCAGGTTTTCTTTTATTGGCTTCAAGTCTCTTTTGCGCCTTTTTGAAAATCGAATCCGACACTATCGCAAGGTCTTTTCTATGCGCGACAATCCACTTGTCCTCTGGATTCCAGACCCTCTTGCCGTTGCCGAGATTCGCCTTCCTTCCATATACAAATCTCCCCGTGTACGACTCATTGCTCAAAATGTAGCTCACAGCCCTTTTGCCAATATATTTTCCCTGCGCGGACTTTATGCCTTTTTCTCTCAGCCTCTCCGTTACTTCCGTTATGCTCAGGCCGTCAGTCGTATACAGCCGAAAAATCAGCTTTATGATTTTCGATTCCTGCTCCTCAATCTGATATTCGCCATTTTTATCAAACTGATACCCAAGCATCCTTCCGCTGGCCGGGCCGTTCGTAGCCTTCTTCCTCTTGCTGTCCATCATTCGCTCGACTATCCGTTCGCGCTCCATAGCGGCGAATATGCCGACTATCTGGAAAAGAGTGTTTCCCGCTGGATTCGTGGTGTCAATATTTTCGGCGACGGAGACCAGTTGAACATTGTTAGGCTTCAACTCGTTCTCGACAACTTCAAGAAGAATGCGTATATTCCTTGAAAACCTGTCGATCTTTGGAACGACGATAACATCGAATTTGCCGGAGCGGAGGTGTCGCAACATTTCCTGAAAGTGGGGGCGATCAGAGTCTTTTGCGGTGAAACCCGGCTCGACGAAAATTCTATACAGTTTCCAGCCGCGGGATTTGATATAGTTCTCGACCTGTTCCTGCTGAATGTCGAGCGACAGCCCGTCAACCTGCGTCGGCGTGCTCACTCTGCAGTATCCCGCCGCAACGATTGCCTTCTCGCTCATTTGCGCTCC
>JAKQBV010000196.1 GCA_029573925.1 bacterium | reverse complement strand
AAGTCCGAGGCGTTGGTGGCGGCCAATATTCATGGAAATGAATGGATAGGAAACCGCGTCGCCATGAGCATGGCCAAACGGCTTTTACGCGATAAAGACTCCGACCCGTGGATATCATCCCTTCTCGACGATGTCGATTTCTGGCTCCTTCCATGCATTAACCCTGACGGCTACGTTAGAACTTGGGAGGAACTTGATAACGATGACGCCGAATGGGCGCACATGAGAAAAAACGCGAACGGAGTGGACCTTAACAGAAATTTCCCGTTGCCTGCCGAAAGGACAGTCGACATGGATCTGGCGGGCAGCAACGATCCCGCCCATATCAGATATATGGGGCCTTATCCTTATTCAGAATCTGAAACGCGGGCCGTGCGGGATTTCGTCGCGTCGCGTTCGTTTTTCGCGGCAATTGATTTTCATAGCAACTGGGCGGTGTTCTTTCCTCCGAAATGCAATGGCAACGCGTGCGAGGCGAGGTTCAAAGACATGCTTGAGGCGGCGAGGGACAGACAACCTCATCTGAAGTATCCCACTGTCGCGGCATGGAGGGTTGATTCTTTCAGCGGAGAGATGGAGGACACGCTGTTCTATGAATACGGCGTCATGGCCGTTTGCTGGGAGGTTTTCCCGGAAACTGCGGCTAAAGAGCAACAACAGACGCTCGACCTAAAGCATCCTTTCTGGTCGATGAATCCTTACGATATCGAGTATTGGGTTAAAAACGATGCGGACGCCGCGCTTGCCGCGATAGAAAGAGCGCATAAAATCACCGGCGGAGCGCCGGTTCCGGAAAACGCAAGAAAAGTCAAACTTAAGTAAATTCGAATTTGAGGAAAAGCAAATTGGAAGAAAGATTGCAAAAAACGCTTGCGCGGGCCGGTCTCGGCGCGCGGCGAAAATGCGAACAACTCATTGTGGAGGGCAGGGTGGTCGTCAACGGCTCCATCTGCGACCAACTCGGAGCCAAAGTCGATCCGTCGATAGACCGAATAGAAGTCGACGGAGAACTCATTCGTTTGCCTGACGCCGCATACATAGTGATGTTCAACAAGCCCGCAGGCTCTCTGACAACGATGGAAATAGACCGCAACGGCAGAGAGACCGTAATGGATTACTTCAGAGATTTCCCCGTTCGGATATTCCCGATCGGCAGACTGGACTTCGACACAGAGGGGCTTCTTCTTCTGACCAACGACGGCGCGTTTTCTCAGAGAGTCACTCATCCTTCGCAAAAAGTGTTTAAAACTTACGAGGCGTTGATTTATGGAACGCCTGAAGAGTGGGTCTTGGACGAACTGAGAAAAGGCGTGTGTCTTGATGACGGAATGACGTCTCCTGCGAGAGCGCGACTCATATCAGTCGGGAAGACGCGCGTTTCCCCGCGCGGAAAAAGGTATTCCGGTCGCGACGAAAGAAAAATAGAGATCGACACGTCTTTGGTTGAAATCTCGATAAGAGAAGGCAAAAAGAGGCAGGTTCGCAGAATGCTGCGCGCTATGGGACACAATGTCATAGCGCTGAAAAGAATCGCGATAGGGGCTCTTAAACTAGGGGATTTGCCGTTGGCAAGATATCGAATTCTTTCCGCCGCAGAGGCTGGCTTGGCTTTTGAAGACGCGGACTCTGACTCTGACCGTTAAACGCGTTTTCCGTGACGGTTTATCCTGTTTTTATTGGTTAAATGTATAATCGTCGCAGTTCAATGCTTATAATTATTGCATGAATTTTAAAGGATACGAACTCGACCTATTTCAATCCCAAGCCATACAGGCGTTTGAAGCCGGAAAATCCGTAATCGTCGCGGCTCCAACAGGGGCGGGGAAGACTGTCATAGCGGAATACGCCATTGAAAAGGCTATCGCGGATGGCAAACAGATTATCTATACCGCGCCAATAAAGGCTCTCAGCAATCAGAAATTCAGAGATTTTTCGGCGGACTACAAAGATAAAATCGGAATCATGACGGGCGACGTGATTGTTAATCCAGACGCGCCGGTTCTGATTATGACCACGGAGATTTTTAGGAATATCGTTTTTGAGGGCGAAGCTGGCAGACTGGATTCGATTGAAACTGTCATTTTTGACGAAATCCATTATATAAACGACATTCAACGCGGAACCGTTTGGGAAGAAAGCCTGATATTCGCTCCGCAACACATCAGGTTTATCTGTCTGAGCGCGACAATCCCTAATTTCGCAGAGTTCGGAGATTGGATGAGAAGCGTTCGCGACGTTCCAATCGAGACCATCTCCGAATCTCACCGTCCGGTTCCGCTGGAAGTGTCAATTTGGATTCCCGGCTATGGCCTGAGAAATCTTGATTTCCTGAAAAAACTTGAAAAGGAAAAAGACAGCAGGGAAAGGCCCAAAAAAGGCGGGAATGTCGAACTAGTCAAAAGACTTCGAGACGAGAATAAGTTGCCTTGTCTGTATTTCCATTTCAGCAGAATGGGCTGCGAGGAATACGCTCAATATTTCCGCGGCATGAGCCTGCTCAAGAACGAGGAAAGACGAAGAGCGCTGGAGTTGTTCGACGGAATGGCCGCGCAGTTCGGAGTAAACGTCAACAGAGGTCATGCCCTGATGATGAGGAATCTGCTTAAGAGCGGAGTCGCTTTTCATCACGCCGGAGTGTTGCCCGTGTTGAAAGAGATGCTCGAGCGTCTCTACACGATGGGATTGATAAAACTGCTTTTCACGACGGAAACATTTGCGGTTGGAATCAACATGCCGGCGCGCAGCGTGGTTTTTAATAATGTCACTAAACACGACGGAATTTCTCACAGGCATCTCACGGCGCGGGAATTTCAGCAAATGGCGGGCAGGGCGGGTCGCCGCGGCATCGATCCCGTGGGTTTCGTTTACGCGTGCGTCGATCCGAGAGACGCGAGTTTTGAGGCCGTCAGTAGAATGCTCGCCCGCGACGCCGAAGACATTGAATCTCAGTTTTCTCTTTCCTATTCGAGCATCCTCAACCTTTATCAGCAACATGGCGACGATATTTATACGGTATGCGAAAAAAGCTTTAACACGTTCAAAACCATCGGGCAAGTCGATGCTTTGAAGAAGAGATTGAAAGACATCGAAACGGAATTGGCAGTTATTAAGTCGGAAAAGTGTCCTGAAGGCAAGCCGCTGAATATCGTGGAAAGCATGTCCCTTTTCCTCTCGAAAAGAGACGAGTTTTTCAGGCTCAAGGATTTGCTCAGAAAGAGAAATCGCAAAAAGAGAGCCTCGATGTTCAAGACGATAGAAAGAATCAACCAATTAAAAGACGAAATCGACGAGCTTGAATGTTCAAAATGCAAATTGATGAAGACATGCCGCTCCCGCGCGATGAAAGCAAAGCGTTACGAGAAGAATCTTGGCGAAATATCATCTGAAGCAGTCGAAGTGGAGAATTCGCAGCGCTCGCTGCTGGCCAGAAGGATGGGCTTTCTAGAGAGCCTCGGATATCTGGACGACAACGGACTGCTTCCCAGAGGAATAGTCGCGTCGCAAATATTCGGCTACGAATTGCAGTTTACGGAACTTTTCTTTGAAGGATATTTCGAGGAACTCGCGCCCGAAGAGATCAATGTGCTGGTAAGTTCAATTGTGTTTGAATCGCGCAGAGGAGATAATTTTAAGAGAATCCGGGACAATCGGATAGCGGGAATAATCGGGCGCGCTGAAGGCAGAATAGCCCAACTTCGCAAAATGGAGCGCGAAGCCGACTTGCCGAATCTGATTAAAGGACTTGATCCGAAGCTCAACAGCGCCGTGCTCGAATGGTCGCGAGGCTGCTCGTTTGAAGACCTTAAGAAGTACACATCGGGCGATGACGGCGACCTAGTCCGTTCATTCAGGCTGGTGGTGGATTTCTTAAGGCAGATGAGACGAGCGATAAACGAGCCTGCTTTCGGCGCCAAATTGGACCAAGCCGTAAAGCTTATTTATAGGGATATCGTAGACGCAGAAACTCAACTCCGGTCAGAACTGGGGCTTGAAAAAACAATAGACTAATCACCATTCATATAGTGTTTTTAGTTCTGAGCAAATTGAAGACAGAATAAGTTGCGTTTCTATCGGAGGAAATGAGAAACTATTTCCGTTTCCGATGGCAAGCTTCTGATCCTAACCCGTCAAGTGGCTGGCGGTCTGCTATCGCGGATAGCGTTGCTAAATGGCCAATGACGAAGGCGGCTGGCAATAAAAGGGGCAACGGGGCGCAAAATTGGAAATTATGCTGGCAATATGAATTGTGATTATTCAGCGTGTAAAAGATAGCAAGCATATGAGAAAACTGGAGCGGCGCTGGCTTCTAACGCGGCTTTGACTAACTATACATGTTATTAGATGGTTCTACCCAATACCAAGTGTGCCTTGCACAAAGTTATTTCCTTTGTGCATGATGCTTTTTACAAAATTGTTAATGGGAACTTTAATTCTTCGTATGTAACGAAAAAACCGCGTTAAATCCGCAAATAGCTGGGGATAAAAAACTAGCATGGAGCGGGCATATTTTGATAGAGCGCTGGATCTCAAAAGAAAAAAGCCATCGACATTTTTATGCCGATGACTTTCACGGAGAGGGAGGGATTCGAACCCCCGATGACGTTGCCGCCACTCCGGTTTTCAAGACCGGCGCTATCAACCGCTCAGCCACCTCTCCAAACTGCTTCAAAAAGGATAATTCGTATCTTCTTTTTAGTCAATCGACTGCTCTGGCTAAACAAGTCGGTGAAGAGAGCAAGAAGCGCTTCGATTGCTGAAAAGGATTCCCGCTACGCGAGGGACTGACAGAGGAGAAGCATATTCCACTCTCAGTAAGAATTCCTATTTTCCTTTGAATTCGGGTTTTCTCTTCTGGATTCTCGCCATGACGCCTTCCTTGACGTCTGCGGTGTTGAGCAGGGTGGATTGGGCGATGCCTTCCAGTTCCATGAATGTCATTTTGTCCAGATGAGAGCCTCTGTCGATGATGCGTTTTGCCATGCCGACGGCGAGGGGGGCGCAGTTTTTTAGCTGTTCGGCCCAAGCGAGGGCGGTGTCGAGCGCGGCTCCTTCGGGCGTCACTTCGTTCACTAAGCCGATCTCGTAAGCGCGCCGGGCGTCGATCTTGCGCGCAAGCATAATCATCTCTTTCGCGCGGGAAGCTCCCACTGTTCTTGTCAGACGGGTGGTTCCGCCGACATCTGGTATCAGACCAAGCTCGACTTCCTGAATAGAGAGCGCCGCGTCTTCGGAGGCGATCCTGAAATCCGCCGCCAGAGCCAGTTCTGTGCCCATGCCGAAGCAGTATCCGTGTATGGCAGCGATGACGGGTTTTTCCATCGCTTCCAGTTTGTTAAAAATGCCTTGGAAACCTGCGAGGAAAAATCTGAATTCCGGCGGCGAGTAGCTTCCTATGCCTGCTAGGACGTTGAAGTCTATTCCGGAGCAGAAGCATTTTCCTTCTCCGTGAATGACGACGGCGCGGGCTTCTCTGTCGTACGCGGCGGATGTGACGGCTTGTTCAAGCTGGTTCATCATATCGTTGGTCATGGCGTTTCTTTTGTCAGGCCGGTTGAGGGTGATGACGAACGCGGCTCCTTCGCGTTTTGTTTTGATCAGAGTTTCAGACATGATTTGTTCTCCTTTGGCTTAAGTCGATGAAGGCGCGCCTTGCGGCGGTCTCTTCATTTGTCGATGTTAATAAGTTCGTAATCTCTGGAACCGGCTCCGAGTTTAACGGCGTGGTCGAGTTGATGCCGCCAGTCAACTTTGTGGAGCGCTCGGAATTTGTCGTCCGAAGAATAATTGTCGCCAAGAGCGGACGCTGTGATTCCGGGGGCGGAGTTCACAAGATCGACAGCCGCCTGATCCACCGCCACCGGGTCTTTGGAGGCCACGATTCCGATGTCCGGCACAATGGGGATATCGTTGAAATCGAAGCAGTCGCAGTCCGGGCTGACTTTAATGATAGCGTTGAAGAACACGCATTTCCCAGCTTTGTTTTTCAGGGCGGCTGTCGCGTATTCCGCCATTTTCTCCATCATCAGTTTCAGGTCGGATTTCCAAGAAACGGCGATTGCTTCGAATCTGCAGGTGACGGTGCATTCGGCGCATCCTATGCAAAGAGCGCGGTCGATGACAGCTTTGTGGTCTTCGTTGAAAGATATGGCGTTGGTAGGACATTTCTTCATGCATGAGCCGCAGCCGACGCATTTTTTCAGGCTGATTTTCGGTTTGACGTCCGAGTGCTGGTTTTGTTTGCCGGACGCCGCCGAGCAACCCATGCCGATGTTTTTAATCGTGCCGCCGAACCCTGTTCCGCCGTGGCCTTTGAAGTGCGCCAGCGAGATGAGGGCTTGCGCGCGATAGATGCCGGAAGCGATTTTGCATTCCTTGAAATGGAAGCCGTCGATATCGACCTTCACGTAGTCGTCGCCGAAAAGGCCGTCTGCGATAATCGCCGGCGCGCCGATGGTGGATGGCGAAAATCCGTTTGAGTAAGCGGTCATCAAGTTATCGGGAGCGTTTCTGCGGGAGCCTGCGTAAAGGGTGGTGGTGTCCGTAATGAAAGGGACGCCGCCAGCGTCGCGGACTTTATCCGCGATAGCGGCGGTAATGGGAGGGGGAAGGTAAGCGAGATTGCCGCGCTCGCCCCAATGGATTTTGATGGCGACCAAATCTTTTTTTTGTACCACGTCCGCCGCGCCCACCGCGTCGAAAAGAGCCGTAAGTTTGTCCCGCATATTATTTCCGGAACGCGCTCTGGCGTCAGTGAAGTAAACTTTGCTTGGCATAGTCGTCTCTCCCCGGGGGAGCGTCTCCGCCCGATTGTTCATCATAGAAAAAAAATCAGGGAAAATAAAGAGCGCGGCGTTAATCATCGCCGGGTGGAGGCGACGAGGAAACGGCGCGTTTTCACAGATGCGAAAGTTCCTTAGCGATGTTCAGCCAGTGTTTTGTCCCGGATGATTCTCGAGATGTGAGCGGATGATCGCGTCGATGCTCTCCGCGCGTCGGCTCCATGTGTGTTTTTGAGATTCAGCGCGGCGGGATGCGGCGTCTGATTTTCCTTCTCCCGCCAGAGCTTTTTTGATAATAGAATAAAAACCTTCGGCGTCTTCTGCGATGTCAATAAATTCTCTCAATCCCATTATGCCTTTGACGGGGGTTGAGACAATGGGCCGGCCGGCGGCGAGGTATTCGTAAACTTTTATCGGATCGAGGCTGTGTGTGAAGGGAGTGAGCAGGTGCGGTATTGCGCAGACATCGAAGTTGGAAATGAATGCTGGAAGAATTTCCATTGGTTGAGCGGGTATAAAATGGATGTTGTGAATGGATTCAAGAGCCGAAACGTCCTTGCTCGGCAAAAGGCAAGGCCCGACGAAGACAAGAGAAAATTCGTCTGACCCGAGCATGGCGACTTTTTTTATGAGGGAGATATCGACTCTGTCGGGGTGAACTGTTCCGGCGTAACCCACGATTGGGCGTTTAATGGAATTCAGCGGAGGCGGAGGCGGGGGCGGAGGGTACTCGTAAAGATCGATTCTGGCTCCGTTAGGCATCAGGAGGACATCCTGTCGGAGGTGTCGTTTCGAGTCCCGCAAAGATTCAGAAACAGCAAAAACGATGTCCGCCCGGCGCAGCATAAGAGCGTCGTCTCTGACTATTCGGTCGCGGTGGGAGGGAGTTATGCCTGCGGTTGTCCAATCGTCAGTGATGTCGTACACGGAGACGGAATGAGCGACGGACGAGAGGAGCGAAACGCCATATTCCGGAGTAATCCATAATACCGGATGGACGAAGCCCGCTTTTTTCATTGCCGAGGCCACCAGCCTGTTGAAAGCGGCCGCGTTGACGAGAGGCGCGTAAGGGACAGACTCAGGAAGAGGTCTGATAGGAGTGAAGGAAAAAATGTTTTTCTCCACTTCAACGGGGGGCTTAAGGATGTCGCCGAACCGATTCAAAGAATCCAGTCTTCCGGAAATCAAGCGAGGCAGAGAAACAGGAGGCTCAACGAACAGTATGCGTCTGTCGCGCGCCCATTCAAGGGAAAGGAAATGGCGTCTTCGCTTCATGGTTCCCCATACGTCGCGGGCAACCACAACCATGTCCGGCATTTTAAAGTCAGATTTGTATGTCATCATCAACCAGCAAGGCAACGCGCTACAGCGCAAAAATACATGATAATGATACACTCGGACCCGCCACAGGGCAATCATAACCCCGTCGTTTGACGCGTAAAGGCGGATTTTTTGAGCCTGTCGGCGCAAGCGGCGTAGAAAAACACTTTTAATATTCACCTGTTGATTGCTAATTTGAATTTTGTTATGATGCTATATAATTCCGGTCTATATTATATATCGGAAGAGGCATGTTATTGCGCGGAAGGGCGTCGCGCACGCGGAGACTGAAGCATGGGCGATGACAAATATCCCGGCGACGAACTGCTGGATATCAGCCGAGCCGCGGAATATCTGTCGAAAAGCGACAAGACGGTTCGCAGGTATATCAAGGCGGGAAGGATACGCGCGCGAAAGGTCAGGAATGTATGGTACTGCCCACGCGCGGAGTTGGATAAAATACTGGCGTCCGAGGCGGAAGACGCGAACGAAAGCGGGAAGTCCGCTGTCGCGGAAGCAGGGCTTCTTGAAGAGATAAAGACAACGCTGGAAACTATCCGGCGCGAGAAGACCCCGGGGATGGACGCTATAGCGGTTCCATCTAAACAAACCGAGCAAAAAGAAGCTCTTTTCGCTGAAATTCGAGAGACGCTGGAGACGATCAAGCGCCAGAACGAGGAAATCGGAAAACGGTTGTACCTTCTTTCGCGGGAGAGGGAACAAGGAATTGTCAGGCCGGATCTTTTGGAGAAGGAACAGGAGATAGAAGAACTCAAGGCCGAGGTCAGGAAGCTCAACGACGAGACATCCCGCCTAAGGGCGGAACTCTCCGACGCAAAATCGTCCGGGCCTAAAGACACGCAGGCGTTAAAAAGCAAACAAGAAGAACTGGAATCCATGCGCGCGGTTATTGCGTCAAACGAAAGAGGTTTGGCACTTTTAAGGGAAGACGTGGAGCGCGGCGTCGCGGCGGTAAAGGAAAGAGACGCGCAGATAGCGGAGATGAGGGAACGGCTCAGAAGCATGGAAAGCGAACTTGCGGCGAGAACCGCAAAAAAAACCGGGCTTTGGCCCGTTGCGGACTAAGTCGAGGAGCGCCGGATATCGGCGTCGGACAACCTGAATGAAAAAACAATTTTCGCTAAGAGAAATCTCGCTGGAACTCGGCATTCCCAAGAGCACTGTCGTCAAGTACAAAGACTTGTTCCCAGAATTCTTCACATTGTCAGGCGACGGCAAGAGAAAGAAGCTTGATTCGGGCGCATTGGAAGTATTAAAAGCTATACGGGAACTGAGGGAAGAAAGCAAGCTTGACTGGCCCGAAATAAAGGAAACATTGATAGAGAGGTTCGGAGCGCCTAAACCCAAGCAGCCCGAAGCCTTCACCGAGCCGCAGAAAGCCCTTGTTCCCCAAACTGCGGCGAGTGTGGAAAAGATAGAAAGGCTTGAGCATATGGTCGCCATTCTGGGCGGTCAGATGATACAAATCAACGAGCGGCTAGAGAGATTTATGAAGCGGAGCGAAAAGACGGAAGTGGCCGCCGCTGATATGGCGAAGGCGATAGCGAGATCGGAAAGAAAAATTGATCTGGCTCTCGGCGAAATGTTGAAAAACGATTCCGGCAATAAGAAGTTCGTCGTCGATCTTGCGGAAACTTTCAGGGCGGAGTTCGGACGGTTGAACGCGACCGTGTCCACGCTCAGACACGAAATGGGCGAGATTAAAAAAAGCGGGCTGGACAGCATGGACGCGTTTGCCGGAGCGCTTGAAGAGTTCAGAAGCAAAATGGAAAAGACGCAATCGGATAACGGGGCGTTCCAGACCAAGTATCAGGTGGCGCTTCGCGAGATTGAAGTGCTGAGGACGAAATTAAGGCAGATGAGCGCGGAGAGGACAGAACAGCCTGCGGAGTCTCCGCGTCAGGGGACAGGATGGCGGACATGGCTGAAGCGCGGCTGAGCGTGGGCGGTTTGAGCGCCTTCGCGCCGGGTTTTCCAATAGCGGCAGATGAATAAAAAAAAATCGGCTTCGGGCGCTCCGAAACTTGCGCCATCAGAAAAATCGACAGCAAGAAAAACGTTCCGCGTGGGCGTGATGGGCGGAACTTTCAATCCAATTCATTACGGACATCTTCTGGCGGCTGAACAGGCTAGATGCAAATTCAAGCTGGACCGCGTTATTTTTGTTCCGACCGGAGACCCTCCCCACAAAGACAGCGACGCCGTGGCTCCGAGCGAGCATAGATATCTTATGACCGTGCTTGCCACTTCCACGAATCCGTATTTCAGAGTTTCTAGAGTAGAGATTGACAGGAAAGGGCCGTCGTATTCCATAGACACGATAAATCATTTTCTTGAGAAATATGCGGGCATGAATCCCTCGATATACTTCATATCGGGATTGGATGCGGTCATGGAAATCATGACGTGGAGCCGCGCGCCGGAGATATTGGAAAAGTGCGTGGTAATCGCCGCGACAAGACCCGGATATGACACGGAACGCGCAAGGGAATGTCTCGGAGAGAGAGTTTTTAGGAGAATCAAGATACTGAAAGCGTCCGCGCTGGCGATTTCATCGACGGACATAAGAGAAAGAACCGTAGCCGGACAGCCCATCAAATATCTGTTGCCGGAATCGGTGGAGCAGTACATACTAAATCACGGCATCTACGGCGAAGCGGCCAAGCGAGGCTAAATAACATCCATGCCAGACAGAACAAGAATAGCAAAGCAGTCTTTCAAGAGCGTTAAGCGCAGACCTTGGTATGTCATCGCGCTATGGTTCCTGATATCTTTCTGCCTCCTAACCACAGGGGTGGTTTTGTATATCTGGAAAGTGAATCCAAGCATTGTCACGTCTGTGATATGGGGGCAGGGCGGAGGACGGCTCGACGGGCTGACCGAATTCAATATTCTGGTGGCCGGACTGGACGAGTACGGCGGAGCGAAACGCACCGACACCATCATGATTATGAATATTTCTCTAACTGAGAAATACGCCAATGTGGTGTCGATACCCAGAGACACGCGCGTCAATATTCCCGGCGTATCGCGGATGGACAAGATAAACAGCGCATATCAAAGGGGAGGGGCCGAGCTGCTTGTAAGAACGCTTGAGAACTTCCTCGACGTTCAGATTGACTTCTATTGCGTTTTTCAAATCAAAGCCGCCGCCGCTATGATCGACGCTATGGGCGGCGTTGATATAGATGTGGAAAAAAGCCTGCGTTACACTGACCGCGCGCAAAATCTATACATAAATGTGCCAAAGGGCAGACAACATCTAGACGGAAAGACGGCCACCGAATACGCGCGCTTCAGGCATGACGCGCATGGGGATTTAGGACGCATAGAGAGACAGCAGAAACTTATAGACGCTCTTTCTAAGAAAGCGGCCTCGTACGAAATAATCAAACACCTTCCAAGACTCGCCATGGAACTCATGAAGAACGACCTTATAGTGACGAATTTGTCTTTCAACGACGGAGTCATTCTATCCCGAATATATGACGATCAGATGCGCCGCAACACCATGTTTTTCACCATGCCCGGAACTCCCGAAACCATAGGCGGAATCAGCTACGTGACACCGCATGAAAACGAATTGCCGTATCTTGCCGGCGGGCTGTTGAAAGGCGGTTTTCATCCCCGCAACAGGCTTGTCAGGATAAGCGTGGAAAACGGTTGCGGCTCGCCGATGATAGCCCAGATTTACAGAACCCGGCTTGAATATTACGGTTTTAACATTATAAAAACAGATAACGCTAGGAACTTCGACCACGATAAAACGCTTGTCGTCGTCAAACATAAAACGCCTTTTACAAATTCGGTGGCGAGACTGCTGGGCGCCGAAGTGGTGAACGATTACGATCAGGATTCGCTGGCTGATCTCGAAGTGATTCTCGGCAGAGATAAACTTGACCGATAAGGAGAAATCATTGATAGCTGGAAAAAGACTCGCTAGAAAACTAGCCGCTCTCGCGTTCGACAGAATGGGATTCGACATCGAACTGATTGACGTGCGGCGAGTGTGCGACTATACGAATTATTTTTTGTTCGTGTCGGGAAAGAACAGGGTTCATCTTGACGCTCTGAAAGAACGCCTGTTCGAAGGCGCGAAAGAAGCCGGCGCGAAAGCGCACGGGATGGACGGCGCGGCTGCTTCCGGTTGGATTATCATGGATTTCGGCGATCTCATCGTGCATATCTTCACTCCGGACGCGAAGAAATATTACGACTTGATGAGCATCTGGGGAGATGGCAAGCCTGTGGAGATGGACCCCGCCGCGCCTGTCGCAAAACCTAAGCCTTCCTCAAAAAAGAGGAAATGACCCTGCAAGTGCGCAAACAAGCAGTTAAAGGCGCAGGGAACTAAATCCTTATCGCCGAAAAATGTTTTATATGGAGAAAAAAGTATGAAGTTCGAAACGCTTAAAGACGCCGGGCTTCTTGGCGCAATGTCCGCCGAGGGAAGGGAACTTGTTCTCCCTCAAGGTATTTTTTACTGGAGCGGCAGAGCCAAACAGGAAGCGGAGATTAATGCCACCATCGGTTCCGCTCAGGGAAAATCATCAGAGTTTCTCGAAGGCGGCGGAGACGATGTGCGAACTTTCTATCTTCCTTCGGTAACGAAGCATTTAAAGGCGCTGGATCCGGAAAAGATAGCGCCGTACGCTCCGATATGCGGTCTCCCCAGATATCGAGCCGCATGGCGAGAGTGGATTGTCAGAAAGTTGTCGCCGTTCTATAAGTTCGACTCAGCTTTGATAGGTCAGCCGATAGTGTCTCCCGGAGTCACATCCGGCCTCGCGTACGTCGCGCGCCTCTTTGCCTCGCCCGGAGACACAATCGTTTGCCACGACAGGAGATGGGAGAACTACGATCTTGTTCTATCCGACATGCTCGGCCTGAAAATCCGCGCCGCCCGGCTTTTCAACGAGGCTGGCTCAGGGCTGGATGTCGACTCTTTTGTGGACGCGGTCAGGGAAACCGCAAAGACTCAGGATGTCGTCGCAATTCTGAATTTTCCGAATAACCCGACCGGCTATATGCCGACTGTCGACGAGGGGCTGGCGCTGCGAAAAGCTCTGTTGAAAGTCGCTGACGCTTCAGGGAAAAAACTGATTCTCGTGTTCGACGACGCGTACGATGGTTTCGTGTATGAAAAGAACGCGGCGCAGATATCTCTTTTCGGTCATTTCATCGGCGCTCACCCCAATATTTTGCCGGTGAAATGCGACGGAGCGTCAAAGGAATTCCTGCTTTACGGAGCGAGAGTTGGCTCCGTGACGTTTGCTTATCATCCTTCATGGGGCGAGCCGGCGAAGCTCTCCGCTGAGTTCGACAACAAGGTCGGCGCGCTTATCCGCGGAACGATTTCCAATTCGAATCTGGCCTTCCAACACGCCGTCGCGGCAGCTATAGAGTCGGGCGACGAATGCGATTCCGAAAGGGCGCGCGTGATATCCGTACTTGCAGAGCGGTATTCAATGATAAAAAGCGCGATGGCGTCCAATCTCCCCGAATCCGCCGTCGCGGATCCCTTCAACTCCGGTTTTTTCTGCTTCATCAACTTGAAACCCCCTGCGGAGGATTTCGCTGATAAACTGCTGAAAAATCGGAAACTCGGCGTTATTCCGCTTTCGGATTCATCGACAGGTTTCAACGGCATAAGAGTCGCTTTCTGCAGCGTCGAGGCAAAGGACATTCCTGAAACAATCGATAGAATTGTGGCAGAATTGGACAAATAATAACAATGTTTCCATTCATCATTATTAATAATTAATGTTTGATTTCAGAAATGTGCGTTATAATTTAAATGTGGGAGCTAGCTCTTTTGATGAAATAGCGGACAGGTTGCGCGAGGTCGAGGCTGACTTTGTGAATCCGTTCCTTGCCGCCCTTCATCAGACTTTACAGTCGATGGGGCATACTTCAGCGCGCAAGGGTTGTTTAAGCCTTGTAAAATCAGACAAAATCAACGGCGACGCTCTTGTCTATCTACGAGTGGATGGAGCAATCAAAGGACTTGTTGTTCTGCAGCTTCCCGAGGTTGTGGCAAAAAAACTGATCTCAATTTTCCTGTTCGGTCTGCCGGTTTTTGAATTAGACGAAATGGCAAAGAATTGTCTCAGGGAGTTTTCACTCCGGATTTCTGAACTGGCGAGAGGTCAACTGGTCAAAAAGGGTTATCTGGCCAATGTTTTCTCCCAGATAAGCGTGCAGAAACCGATCGAATTCTCTAGAGACAGGCAGTTTTTAGTCGTCCCTCTGGAAACTGATCATGGCGAGTTTAAAGTTTACTTCAACGTTATTAAGACAGACCCCTCGAAAATCGCGCAGATAAATTGAGAGAACACCTTTTTTCCCACTAATAATTCTATTTTTAAGGCATAATTATTGGTTAGGGATATGCACATAACTCAACCTCATACAAGATGTTGAGTTAATCCCCCCTTGAACGTGCTGAAATTATCTGTTTATAAGGTACCGGCTCGACCAGAACAGCCTGTTGTACGAGGCGATAGAAAAGCTTTCCTCGCGAA
>JAKQBV010000175.1 GCA_029573925.1 bacterium | reverse complement strand
CGAGCGCATCGCCGCCGCCAGCTTCGAAAAATGCTCCCCCGCCAGCTCGGGCAGCCTGCCTCCCCCAAGAAGCAACTCCCCGATAATGATTTTACTTATCGAATACTCACCGCTAAGAAACTCAAGAAACTTCCCGAACACTATCTCAAGTTTCTTGTCCAGCGGCAGAGCCTCCGCGTCGATATCAGCCACCATCCGCCGCGCCGCTCCCAGCCCCTCCGCCACCGCCGTCTTCAACAGGTTCTCTTTGCCACCGAAGTGATACGAAATCGCTCCGACGTTCACCCCAGCCTTGGCCGCGATGTCCCTGACTGAAACGCCGTCGTAGCCGTTTGCGGCGAACATTTCAGTCGCGGCGTCCAGAATCCTTTGCCTCGTCTCGATGTCAGCCATGATAGCCGTCCTCATTCAAACAAACGTTTGTTTTAATATTACGCCCCGCTATCCGCCCTGTCAACTCTTTTCCCGCGCTCTGCGAAAAATCCAGATCTCGCTTTAAATGGCCGCAGGGGTGTATAATTGCCATATCGTGAAAATAAGGGGCGCGCGGCTGTGCGCGGGGAGGGCGGAAAACCATGATGATAGACAGGCGGGAATTCATGCGTCTTTGCGCGGGGGCGGCGGCGTTCGGAGCCGGGATGGGGTCTTTTTTCCTCAAACGGGCGCTGGCGGACATGCCGGTCCTCGACGATTCGTACCCTTTTTTCTGTCCGGAATTGATTGAGATAACGAAGCCAGGGCCGATTATCGCGCCGGATGGCTCCTGCGTGTGCGGCTGGGCAAAGCGGCCAATCCTCGAACTGAATTTCGACGACGCTAAGTTCGCTCCTTCTAAAAAGGAGATGAAAAAGGCTTTCAAGAAATGGGACATGTATCATGTTTACACGCCGGAGCTTGCCATGCAGTTTCTGGTGGCTTGGATTCCCTACGCGGCGTTTTTCAACGCGAACATATATGTAAGGGCGACGAATAGGTTCTACGAGGACACCCGCTTCCTGCCTGCCAACCCGGAGATAGAGATGATGCCGGACAGCGGGGGCGGGCGCACTGTCTTCGACGCCGGCGCGGCGAAGGCTGTCTTCGAAGTCGTCGGCGACACGCACAGGCTGTCCGTTAGGTTTGACAGTTTTTCGACGGCGGACAAAGAGGCGGCGGACTTGAATCTGAGCGGCGGGGAGGATTCGAGGACTTCTTTCAACGTGGACGCGGAGATGTCGTATCCGGCGGACCACGCGTCTATCGCGGGCGTCCACATGACCAATCCCCGGCGATGCCACTACGGGCACAAAATCAACTGCATGGAGACGGAAGGCTCGGTCGAGTTCGGTGGAAATGTATACCGCATGAGCCGGGAAAACTCTTTTGCGGCGCTCGACTTCGGCAGGGGCCACTATCCGAAAAAGATGTTCTGGCACTGGGCGACCGCTTCGGGCCGCCACTCCGACGGAAAACTTATCGGCTTCAATCTGGGCTTCGGCAACAGCCCGAAAAATACAACCGAGAACGCGCTGTTCTACGACGGAAAGCTCACGAAGGTGAACGCGGTGGAATGCCTGCCGCCGCCGGATTCCGATCCGGAAAGGCCGTGTCTGGTCAGGGACTTCGAGGGGCTTGTGGACTTGTCGTTTAAACCGATTAAAACGCGGCGCATAGACACTAAAATCGGGTCTGGCTACAGCCGCGGACGTCCGTCTCTTGGGCTTTATTCTGGCGTTATCGCTTCTCCGGACGGCGGGACTCTCCCAGTCAAAGACTTGTTCGGCCTATATGAATGGGTCGATTCTAACTGGTGACGTTTTTATCCCGGATTCGTCGATATAGCCGACGAACCGGGGCGATTTTCATAGCGGCGAACTCACGCACAAAGCAAGTTTGTGAGCGCCACCCATTTATATTGTTCATGAACCCTATGT
>JAKQBV010000170.1 GCA_029573925.1 bacterium | reverse complement strand
TTCGGGAGCGATTGTTCAGAGCGGATGAAATGCGAGGCGCAAGACGCATTTTTGAAGTGAATAGAACATACGGTTCATGAACAATATAAATGGGTGGCGCTCACAAACTTGCTTTGTGCGTGAGTTCGCCGCTATGAAAATCGCCCCGGTTCGTCGGCTCTATCGACGAATCCGAGCTGAATCGTCCGTCGCGCGGCCTTGTCGCGCTACGCCGGGAGTCGCGCCCGCGTCACAAGCCGTAGAGGTCGGAATCGCTCATCACCGCGCATCCGTTCCGGGATAGAAACTCGCCCAGTTCCTCAGGGCGCTCCACCTCGAACACAAAGATGGCTTCTTTGCCGCGTTCGAGGATGAACCCGTAGGCGTCCTCCACGTTGATGTCCCTGCTCTGGATGAGAGGCAGAATCCTGTCGAGGCCGCCGACAGAGTCGTCCATCTTGACGGCGACCACGCTTTTGAGGGCGACGGGGAAACCCGCGTCCTTGAGCGCGGCGGCGGCGGCTTCCGGTTTGTCCACCAGAAACTTTGCCACGCCGAACCCTTCGGAGGATGAGATCGTGGTGGCGCGGATGTTTACTCCAGCCCCCGTAAGCGCGCCCGTCATCCTCGCCAGACGCCCGGGCATGTTCTGCATAAAAACCACCGCCTGAACCGCCATATCGGATTGCCTCCAAGCCGCGCCTCTCCGGCGCTCTCATCATATTTGCCTTTTGTCAATAACGCGCACGGCCTTGCCCACGCTTCGCGGCAGCGTGTTCGGCTCGACCAGCTTCACTTCGGGCGTCACTAGCGTTTCGTTCTTTATCGCCCCCTGAATGGACTTGCGGAGCCTGTTCAGCTCCTTTATATCTCCCCGGAAGAAGGAGTCCGCCACCTCGACATTCACTGCGATATGGTCCGCGCCCTCCACCCGCGTCAACTCTATCTGCCACCCGCCGCCCACCTCGGACATCGACATCAGCGCGTCCTCGATCTGAGACGGAAACACGTTCACGCCCTTTATGATCAGCATGTCGTCGCTGCGCCCGGTGATTCGGTCTATCCGGCGGTGAGTTCGCCCGCACGGACACGCCCCCGGCAGAACCGACGTCAGGTCCCTCACCCTGTACCTTATTATCGGCATCGCCTCCCGCGTCAGCGTCGTCATCACTATCTCCCCCCGCTCGCCCTCGGCCACCGGCTCCAGCGTCTTCGGGTCCACAATTTCGAGAATGTAGTGATCCTCCCAGAGGTGCATGCCGTTCTTTTCGACGCACTCGAAAGCGACGCCGGGGCCGTTCATCTCCGACAAACCGTACGAGTTGAACACGCTCGCGCCGAGGAAGTCCTCAAGCTTTCGCCGCGTGCCCTCCGAGTACGGCTCCGCGCCCACCAGCGCTATGCGCAGTTTCAAGTCGCGCTTCGGGTCTATCCCCTCGGCGGCAAACTCCTCGCACAGATGCAGCGCGTAGCTCGGCGTGATATGGATGACCGTCGTGCCGTACATCTTCATGTTCGCCATCTGCCATTTCGTGTTGCCCGCGCCCATCGGGATGGTGAGCATCCCCAGCCGCTCCGCCCCGAAGTGCATCCCCAGCCCCCCCGTGAACATCCCGTACCCCGTCATATTCTGGAACACATCCGAACTGTCCGCGCCCGTCATCGCCATGCACCGCGCCACCATGTCGGCCCAGTTGTCGATGTCCGCCCGCGAATAAAACACCGCCGTCGACTTGCCAGTCGTCCCCGACGACGCGTGCAGCCTCACCACATCCTTCATGTCCGCCGCCACCAGACCATAAGGAAACCAGTCCCGCAAATCCTGCTTCGTCGTGAACGGCAGGCGACGCAAATCCTCAAGCCCCCGCACGTCCCCCGGCTCCACGCCCGCCTCCGCAAACCGATTCTTGTAGAACGGAGACCTAGCCGCCCGCAACGCCACTTCCCTCAGGCGCGCAGACTGCAACGCCTCCAGCTCCTCGCGCGGCATCGTTTCCTTAACCTTGTCCCAGAACATTTTTATCGCCTCCGGAGCGCCACAACATACAGACACCAATAATAATACCAACCGTCCCGCATTTAAAGCGCGAGCGCCATGCTCTCAAGCTCCCCGCTCTGTCCCCCGCCGAACCCCCTGAACACAATCACATATCCGAACAACGCGGCATTTACCTGTCCATAGATGATCCTCCATGTTCATTTATATGCCATGCGCACCTATGAAAAAGGCTGCGTCAAGTAGCGCAAGAGATGTTTTTTTTCTGGTCTTTG
>JAKQBV010000169.1 GCA_029573925.1 bacterium | reverse complement strand
TTCGGGAGCGATTGTTCAGAGCGGATGAAATGCGAGGCGCAAGACGCATTTTTGAAGTGAATAGAACATACGGTTCATGAACAATATAAATGGGTGGCGCTCACAAACTTGCTTTGTGCGTGAGTTCGCCGCTATGAAAATTGCCCCGGTTCGTCGGCTCTATCGGCGAATCCGGGCTTATAAACGCTTCGATTAAGGTTGAGCCTAAACCGCTTTTATTTAACGGCAATCGCCTTGTGGCCTATTGTGGAGAGACGTTTTTTGTCCAATCCGTCCAGAAGATAGAGGATATGCGCGAGAATGAACTCGACAAAAACGATGAACAGTATTTTTACAGGATAGCGGAGGATTTTGATAAACAGGTTGTCCGATTTCGGAAGCAGGAAAGTTTTTACGTAAGCAATCTGGGCTGCCATCAGCCGAAAATAGCCGCCGATAGGCATGATTTCCCACGATGAGAAACCAGCGACTTCGAACAGCCGGGCAAATCCGTAAGGGGTGTATCTGAAAAAATCGTAAGGGGCCTGATGAACGAATTTTTCCATCGGCGCGGAGATGAAAACTTTGCCGCCCTTTTTCGTCGCTCTACATATCTCGCTTAGCACGGTCTGCGGGTCTCTCATGTGTTCGAGAACTTCGGTGCAGATGACCGCGTCGAAAGAACCGTCTCTGAAAGGCAACAGTTCTAAGTTGCCGATGACGTCGATAAGATTATATCTCCAATTAATATCTCCAACGCACAAGTCGACGGTGTAGTAATGATGGCCGTCGACGCGCACTTGGTAGTCGGGGTCGCCGGCGGCGGCGTCGAGAACGACGGAGCCTTTCGGAAGTTTTTCGAGTTCGCCTCTTATGAATTTGATGATATCCGCTCTTCCGTCCAGTTTAAGGTTTTTCATATAATCCGTCGATTCCTTTTCATTAAGAGCGCGTTATTCGTCCGAACTACGTCCGCCGATGAGCAGGTTGTACGCGCGCGGTGTGAGGCGTTTCGCCGCGACTGCGATCAAAGTCGTCGCCCCGGCGGTCACGACCCATGTGATTGCGTAAAACGTCATTATTTCGGAGTCGCTTCGAGGAAAATCAAACTTCAGATAGAGTTTCTGGAGCAAGTCGAGAAAGGGAACATGAACAGCGTAAACGAAGAAGCTATATTGCGAGAGTTTTCCCAAGACGAAATCGAGACTGCCGCGCGGAGATGCTGAATGTGTCCAGAAGAAGAGAATCCCGAAGAGGACGGCAAGCTTGTGGATAACGGAATGAAAAGAGGATATCGCGTCCGCGCTGATGGCCCAAAGAGTCAAAGCGGCGCAGAGCGCGTAAACGACGCCGATGAACGCAGCGTATCGGTCGAGTTTTTTAATGTCCCATTTTCCCGCCCAGACGCATGCGGAGAAGAAAAACACGGGAAGCGTTTCATGGAGGTCCGACAACAGCATCGCGTTCGTGTCGATTCTAAAAAACCAGACGCCGCACATCGCGGCCAAACCCGGCAAGGGAGCCTTCTTCGCGGCGAACCAGACCAGAGGAGAGAGCAGCGTCATTATGAACAGGTCTCTTATGAACCACAAAGGCCCGATTGTGGGGAGAATAAAAAGATCAACAGCGCGGCGCAGTATTAGAGCCGCTCCGGTATATTCGTTGATGGTTGTGTTTGTGACTGTGTCCAAACCTGCGAACATGGGCACGGAAAGAACAGCCGTTTTCAGGGCGAGAGCAATCAAGCTCCAAAGGATAAATGGAACCAGAAGAGTTCTGACTCTGCTGAAAACTTTTCCTTTGAAGGATTCAAGCGTTGCGTCGAACTCCTTGAACAGGAGAAACCCGGAGATGAGGAAAAAGAACGGAACGCCCATGCCTCCGACCAACCATGAGAAGAAAACAATGAACAGTTCAGTGAAATCGTGAGAAGTTTTGATGTCGTTGTAAATCAGACCCGCCGGAATGTGGAACAATACTATCGCGAGCATCAGAGGATATCGCAGAATCTCGATTCTTCTCGATATGTCGCTGTCTATCATAATCGGCGCTTGACCGTCTTCAATCCCAGCGGCGCTTCTCCAATGTTATTTCACTATTTCGAAAGAATCTATCTTGTTGCCGCCTTGATCGATGGCCGAGAAACCGAGTTTCTTTCCGTCAATCGAAATAAGGCTGAAGTGATGGACGAACTTATGCATTTGCATCTGCGGCCACTCTTTGTACTGAGTGTCGTCGAGGCCGCCGCCTCCGCCGCCTGTGATTATATAATATGGGCCGCCGGGCCGGAGCCATTGGCCGCGCTCGTAATCGTGCGTGTGTCCGGAGAACACTATGTCGATGCCGTATTTCTCGATGAGAGGAACCAGATGAACGCGGACGGAGGCTTCCCCGTCGTAGTACCCGCCGGCCCAGCAGTTGGAGTACGGAGGCTTGTGCATGAACATGAAATGGAATTCGGCCGCTTTGAACTCCGGCGATTCCAGTTCTTTTAGCAGCCAATCGTACTGCTCGGTTCCGGGAACTACGCCGGCGCAACCGGCCTGCGCCTGCTGGTTGAGCATTATGAACCGGCTGTTACCGTAAGTGACAGCGTAATAATAACCTTTGTTGGGGGGCAGAGCCATGTATTTCTCAAACCAAACGACCGGTTTGCCGCAATCGTTTCCGCAGTATTCATGGTTGCCTATGGCTGTAAAATAAGGAGTATTGATTGCCAATCTGCGAAGCGGATAGAACAATTCACGCGCCCATTGGGAGTAATCGCTGCCGCAGCCCACTTCGTCCCCGACGTTTATGATGATGTCGGGCTTCTCCTTAATCATCAGGTCAACCGTCGGCTCGAATATCATAGGATTGGATTGGTTGTCGCTCCACACGGCAAATTTGAAAGGAGTGTCCCGATTTATTGATGTTCTAAATGTGGATTCGGGAGCGGCAAGCTTGTTAGACACGGCCAGATACTTATATTCTGTTTCTCGTTCGAGTCCCTTTATAACCACTTTATGAAAAGTGGTCGGGGAGGGTTCGGAGACGACCTCGGTCAGTCCGTCCCGGCCATAGTACACTATGGACGGAGCGGGAGCTTTTGTTTCCCACGCCACAGTTATCTCGTCCGGTTTGACGTTTTGAAGGTAAGGGCCGGCGTTAAACACCGGATAGAGCGCCAGAAGGTCTTGCGTCGGCGCAAGAATGCTTTTTACGCGCTCCAAACCGGCGATGACCGAGTCAATATCTTTTTCGTTCTTCAGCGTTTCCATTTCTTTAATAGCTGCTGATACCGCGTCGGCAAGGGGTTTGTGTC
>JAKQBV010000153.1 GCA_029573925.1 bacterium | reverse complement strand
GTTTTCACAAGCGTTTATGCAGTTTTTTTATCAAATCAACCACTTTCTTATAAATAATTTCTCATTACAAATCAAGTGTGCTTGTGTCAAAAAAACCACACTCGTGTGTCATATTTGACACAAAAAGGTCAAAAACGACATCAAAATAGAGGTGGATCACCCAGTCATTTTTATCGTTTAACAAATATGAAATAATACCTTTTAATAAAGAGATAAATATCGCTAGATATTCGTTGCAAGGCGGCAATGCAGCTTGATTATTATGTTTGGCATGAATATTGCTATAAATAGTGATGTGCATTTAAGACACGGGAGTGTAGAGAGATGGAAAAAAAGAAGTATCACTTCATCGGGATAGGCGGCATCGGGATGAGCGCGCTGGCGCAGATACTGGTGGAGCAGGGGTTCGAGGTGAGCGGGTCCGACGTGGTGAAGTCCGGCAGGGCTTGCGAACTGGAAAGACTTGGCGCGACGATTAAAGTCGGCCATGCGGCGAATAACATCAACGGCGCGGAAGTGGCGATCGTCTCTTCCGCTATTTCGATAAATAATCCCGAAGTCAAAGCGGCGATACGCAGGGGCATACCGATTCTGCACAGGTCGGAACTGTTGTCGCTTCTTATGAAACAGAAAAAGGGAGTTGCGGTTTCAGGCACGCACGGAAAGACCACGACGACTTCGATGATTTCGCTGATGTTCGAGCGCGCCGGGCTTGATCCGACAGTGGTTATCGGCGGGGTGATGGAGCAGTTTAAGAGCAACGCCAAACTCGGCAAAGGCGACTATCTGGTTGCCGAAGCTGACGAGAGCGACGGGTCGTTGGTGAGGTTGACTCCGCACATCGCGGTGGTGACTAACGTCGAAGCTGACCACATGGATTATTACTCCGATGTCGCGCAGATAAGAGCGACGTTCGCAAAGTTCCTCGACAGTCTGCCCGAAGACGGTCTAGCCGTCATGTGCACGGATGACCACAATGTGCATAAATTGGCCGACGAATACAAGGGCAGGATGCTTACATACGGGCTGACGAACGGCGCTCATCTGAAAGCCGTCAAGATAGAGCATTCAGGTATGGGCGCGGATTTCATGGTGACTAACCGCGGGTTGGATGTGGCTAGATTCAGACTGAACGTGCCCGGAGTCCACAACATTTACAACAGCCTCGCGACCATAGGGCTGGGTCTCGAACTCGGGATAGACATCGACACTATCAGAAAGAGTCTTGCCGAGTTCAAGGGCGCCAACAGAAGATTCCAGATAATTTCCAATCACGGCGGCATGGTGGTTGTGGACGATTACGCGCACCATCCGACGGAGATAATGGCCACTTTGAGCGCCGCCAGAAAAATCCACAGGAACGGAAAGATTATCTCCGTGTTCCAGCCTCACAGGTTCTCGCGCACTCAGTACTTCTTTGACCTTTACGGAAAAAGCTTTTTCAATTCCGATATGGTGATAGTGACGGATATTTACGCCGCCGGAGAAAAGCCGATTCCGGAAGTGAACGGGGAACTACTAGCTACCACTCTCAAAAAGTACGGGCATCAGGGCGTCGTATACATACCTGATATAAAAGATGTGCCTTCATTTATCGACAGAACGGCTACCAGCGAGGATTTTGTGATAACGCTCGGCGCGGGCGATGTTTGGAAAGTCGCCTACAACGTGTCTGATTCGCTGAAGGAAAAAACCGCTTAAACGTTCCATCTAATCGGCGTTAGTTTCCGCTCTTAAACAAGGGCGGGATTTTTTGCGTCGGGTTTAACGCCGAAAGGCGAAGCGCTATACTTTCGACGATGCGCCGTAAGCGCTAATTGGATTTTTCTCAAGAAAAATCCGGGAAATCGAATAAAGGGCGATCTACGTCGTTGAATCATCGACTCGAACTCGGTCACATACGAAACAGTATGCTCCCACGTTCTCGCTCGATTCGCCTCGTATCTCATCCCTTTCTTCGATTTCAACCCGCATTGGTGAAAAATGCGGGTTAAAGCTTTCCCGGCGGACGGAGGATTCTTATGAAACTGACGC
The DNA here is from genome assembly GCA_029573925.1 of bacterium. GTDB lineage: Bacteria > UBP15 > UBA6099 > UBA6099 > UBA6099 > UBA6099. Next base: position 3,792 of record JAKQBV010000153.1, on the reverse strand, counting down.
GGGAAGAAGTCCGCGAAGTCGCTTATCTCTCCAGAATCGAGATGACGGACGAAGAACTTGACAGGATGACAGGCCAGTTGGGGGCCATTCTGGATTACGCGGATATGCTCAACGAGCTGGACATAGAAGGAGTCGAGCCGACGTCGCATGTCATTCCCATGAAAAACGTGATGAGGGAAGATGTCGTCAAGGAGTCGTGCGGGGTGGAAAAAGCGCTGATGAACGCGCCCGACAGATTCGGCGATTTCTTCCGGGTGCCCAAGGTTATCGACGAGGGCGAAGGGCATTGACGGAGCGCAAGCAACGGGGGACGAAAAATTGGAACTCTGCACAAAGACCGCGAGCGAACTTATCGGGATGTTGCGAGCGGGCGAAATCGACCCGATAGACATTGTCGATTCGACATTCAAAAGAATCAATGATAAAGAGCCTGATGTGAAGGCGTTCATCGTGACGCTCGAAGAGGGCGCCAGAGCGCGCGCCGAGGAGTTGAAAGACGCGGACCGCTCGCTTCCATTATACGGGATTCCGGTGGCGGTGAAAGACAACATGTGCATGCGGGGCGCGCAGACCACGTGCGGGTCGAAGATACTCACGCCGTACGAGCCGCCCTATGACGCGACGGTCGTGGAGAAGTTGAAAGCCGCCGGAGCGGTCATAGTCGGGAAGACCAACATGGACGAGTTCGCGATGGGATCGTCATGCGAGTGGTCGGCGCATCATCCGACGAGAAATCCGTGGGACTTGGAACGCGCGCCGGGCGGATCGAGCGGCGGCTCTGCGGCGGCGGTCGCCGCCTGCGAATGCTCCATGTCTCTAGGCTCCGACACCGGCGGCTCTATCAGGCAGCCCGCTTCGCTTTGCGGCGTGGTCGGCATGAAGCCGACTTACGGCGCGGTGTCTCGCTACGGTTTGGTGGCTTTCGCGTCGTCGCTGGACCAGATTGGGCCTTTCGCGAGGGACGTCAGAGACTGCGCGATGTTGCTGGACGTCATCTGCGGTCATGATCCAAAGGACTCCACTTCGATAGACCGCGAGCCGCCCGACCATGTCGCGGCGCTCGATGCCGGAGCGGAGGGGATGACAATCGGGATGATTAAAGACCTCTTCGGAGAGGGCGTCGAGCCGGGAGTGCGCGAGCGCGTCTCCGACGCGGCTGGCGTCTTCGAGAAGATGGGCGCGAAGATAAAGCAAATAGAAATGCCGATTGTCAAGTACGCTCTGCCGGCGTACTACCTTATCGCGCCCGCCGAGGCAAGCTCGAACCTCGCCAGATACGACGGCGTACAGTACGGGATGCGGGAGGACGCCGACGACATTGTTTCAATGTATAGGAAGACGCGGCGCGCGGGTTTCGGCTCCGAGGTAAAGCGCAGGATAATGCTCGGCACGTACGCTCTCAGCGCCGGCTACTACGACGCTTACTATCTGCGCGCTCTCAAAGTCCGAACTTTGATTGTGAAGGAGTTTGAGAAAGCGTTCTCGGAATGCGACATCCTGATGTCTCCGACCAGCCCCTCGACGGCGTTTAAGCTGAATGAAAAAATAGACGACCCGCTGGCAATGTACATGATGGATATATGCACTATCCCTGTGAATCTCGCTGGATTGCCCGGAATGTCCATACCGTGCGGATTGAGCGACGGTCTTCCGGTGGGATTGCAGTTGATAGGCCCGACGCTAGGCGAACAGGCGTTGTTGCGCGCGGCGAGGGCTTTCGAGATCGGTTCGGGAATCTGCGGGATGATACCCGGCGAAAAGACGGACTGAACGACCAGCGCGGGAATATGACGATTGGATCGGTTGAATAAATGAAATACGAGCCTGTGATAGGAATAGAAGTGCACGCGCAACTGAAGACGGACTCCAAGCTGTTCTGCGGATGTTCGACCGGGTTCGCGGCGGCCCCGAACCATCATGTCTGCCCGGTGTGCCTCGGCCTGCCGGGGACTTTGCCGGTTTTGAACCGCAAAGCGATAGAATATGTCGTCAGGACGTGTATCGCGCTCGAATGCGAGGTTTCTCCCGCGAGCAGGTTTGCGCGAAAAAACTATTACTATCCCGACCTGCCGAAGGCTTATCAGATATCTCAGTACGAACTGCCCATTGGGCGCAACGGCAAGCTCACGGTGAGAGCGGGCGGCAAGGAAAAAACCATCCGCATACACCGCATTCACTTGGAAGAGGACGCCGGAAAGCTTGTGCATGACGCGTCCGGCGGGAGTTGCGTCGATTACAACCGCACCGGCATTCCCCTTATGGAGATTGTCACAGAAGCTGATGTTCGCAGCAGCGAGGAAGCGGTGGCTTACCTGACCAGCCTCAGGTCGATATTGCAGTATATCGGCGTGTGCGGCGCCAACATGGAGAAAGGCGAAATGAGATGCGAGCCGAATATCTCTGTGAGGCCGGTCGGGGCCGAGGAATTCGGCACGAAAACGGAAATGAAGAATCTGAACTCGTTCCGCGCGGTCAGGCTGGGCGTGGACTTCGAGATTGAGCGGCAGATAGACGCGATAGAAAACGGGGAGCGGATTGTTCAGGAAACAAGGCGGTGGGACGAGGCGACACAGACGACACAGACGATGAGGTCTAAGGAAAGAGCGCATGATTACAGGTATTTTCCGGATCCAGACCTTGTGCCGGTCGAGGTGTCGGCGTCTGTGCTGGAACGAATTCGAGCGAAAGCGCCGGAATTGCCGGAGCCTCGCCGGGTCCGCTTCATCTCACAGTATGGTTTGCCTGAATATGACGCGGAAGTTTTGACCGGCACGAAAGCAATGGCGGATTTTTTTGAACGCGCCGCCGCTATTCACAACGATCCCAAAGCGGTTTCAAACTGGATAATGACGGAGTTGATGGGATGCCTGAACGAGTCGGGGAAGACGATTGACGAGTGCCTTGTGACAGTGGAGGATTTTACGGCTCTGCTTGGGTTGATGGGGAAGGGGGTAATCAGCGCGAGAATGGGAAAGGATGTCTTTAAAGACATGTTTGCGTCCGGTCGGCCTCCCGCTGAGATTATCAAGGAAAAAGGGCTTGAACAAATGAACGACGAGATCGCTATCTCAGAGGCGGTGGAAAAGGTTATCGCCGACAATCCGGGGCCTGCGGCAGATTTCCGAGCAGGAAAGAAGCAAGCCGCCGGGTTCCTTGTCGGACAGGTTATGCGGCTCACAGGCGGGAAAGCCAACCCCAAAATTGTCGGAAGGATTATTGAAGAAAAATTGTTGTCCGAATAGAATCAGCAACGTATCAACGACGTTAAACTGACAAAATGAACAATCATTATATAAACATCAGACATTGCCAATGAAAGCGTTCACCAGAGCGAAATCGACAAACAAGCATGACTACGATAAATCAGGTTCGGCTATTCGAAAAATGCAAATGCGGTAAAACGCGAGCGGCTATATGACATATATACTATGTGAGAATAATCACACACAAAAAAACACAAATTTCCTTGCATCGGATTATTTAAAGTGGTAAAATCTTCGCCATGTTCGCCGGGTTATATATTAAAACAAGTTGCCCACAAAGCGGATTTTCGTTATCTTTGTATGTAGCTTCTTGAAGGCTGGGCAAAGTTGAAGAAAGTATGTTAATGCGTAATAAAGCTGAAAAAAGATTCACGAAATATTCCCGGATTGTTTTAGAGACCATCAGCGCGATTAGTGGCAGCTTCGCTGTCTGTTTGGCGGGAGCAATAATTGCGATGAGCGTTGTTGCAGCGACTGCGGCAGCTCAGGAATCGGTCGGACAGGAAGCAAAAGGCGCTGTAACCGTCAG
>JAKQBV010000142.1 GCA_029573925.1 bacterium | reverse complement strand
CGGCACAAGAACTGTCGGCGCTCCGTCAAACGGCGATTCGATGACTTTGTATTTGTTATCCCCCATGAAAGATTTTACTTTCATCAGATCGGAGCCGGCCATGTCCCTGACGGGCGCAAACGGCATCCCCATAGCTCCGGCCATCAGCATAGTGGGAAGCGACAGGTTCGTGTATTCTTCGACTTCTATCTTGTGCGGTATTCCTTTTTCAAGCGACCGCCGGTAGCAGCGCCCCAGCCCGAAAAATCCTAGAGAGAGAAATGTGGCGATAAATCTTTTCACCGCTCCCGCTCCGATGAGCATGTCGAAATCGTCCGCCGCGTTGCTTCGCGTGACTGTCAGGTCTTTCTTGCCCTGCCTGATTATCTCGTGGATGGCGGCGTAAGGCGTCCTGCAGATGTACCCTCCGATAAAAAGAAAGTCGCCGTCTTTCACATGCTCCGAGATCGCTTTGTTGATTGTCGTCACTTTCGACATTCGGAAATCCCCCATCAATGTGTCTTGCCGTTTTACAACGCGTATTCGGTTCTGCTGATTATTTCGTTCTGGGCTATTTCGCTAAGTCCCGTGAAAAGAGCCGAATAGCCGCTCACCCTCACTATCAGGTCCCGGTATTTTTCCGGGTCGGCCTGCGCTGCCTTCAACTCTTCAGCGCTGGTCATGTTGAATTGAAGCTGAACCCCGCCGTTCTTGAGATAAGTCTTTATGAAGGATCGGAACGCGGAGGAATTTAGCTTGGACGGATTGAAACGCATGTTCAGGTTCACGCCATTGTGAACAAGAGAGAGCGGCAGTTTAGCGACGGAATTCGCCACTGCTGTCGGGCCGTTCAGAGCGTTGCCGTTGGTGGGAGTGACGCCGTTGCCCAGCACGTCGCCTGCGCGGCGGCCGTCGGCGCTTGCTCCCGCGAACGCCCCCATAGCTATGTGGAAACCGACTGAAAACACTCCCGGCCAGAAAGTTCCGCCGCGATAGTTCTTGTGTTTCACAACCTCGGCGCAGAAATGCTCCATGACTCTCGCGGCCATCTCGTCGACTTCATCATTGTCGTTTCCGAATTTAGGATATTTATTAAGCAACCGGGAGCGAACATCCTCGCCTTCGTCCCAATCCGACGAAAGCCACGCGGCAAGCTCGCCTATCGAATACAGATTGTCCTCATACACCGCTTTCTTAATCGCGAACAGGCTATCCGCCACGTTCGAAAAACCTATCAATTGAACTCCGGTCGAGTTGTATACGGCCCCGCCCCGCGTAAGGTCAACCCCCTTTTCCATCGGGCCGGACACGGTCGCGGAGGCAAACGGCGACGGCAGTTTCGCGGCGATGCATTCGTCCATTACCGCCATGCCTCGAACCATCTGGCCTATGAAATGCGACACTTGCGCGGCGTATGCGTTCCAGACATCTTCGAATTCTTCGAAATTCGCGGGATCCCCGGTTTGGATGCCGGACTGATATCCGAATATGTTGTCCACTCCGTCGCTCATAGCAAATTCCAGACATTTTATCCCGCTGAACTGCACTGCAAAAGTTGAGCCGAACGTCTTTCCCTGCGCGTTAGGCTCCACGCACCCGACAACCCCGTAATCCCGCGCGTCCTCTAGCGCGTGGCCTCCGCGAGTCAAAGATTCGATAACTTTTTCATCGTTAAAAAAATGCAACAGAACGCCGTCCTGCGCGTATGCCGCTGCCTTTGCGAAAAAAATGTCCGGGGCTTCCGGTCCTACGCGCACTGAGAAGTTCGGCTGCACTGTGCGGACATCAGCGTATGCGTCAAGCGCGATGTGACTCAGTTCGTTGGTGGCGTCCCGTCCATCCGCGCCGACTCCGCCCACTGTGACGTTCTGCGTCGTCTTGCCTTCAGGACCTTCTCCGCCGGGTATGAACGCCTCTTCCAGCACATTCCAT